>JAGLWX010000328.1 GCA_023133185.1 Fidelibacterota bacterium | reverse complement strand
ACTCTCTAAAGTCGGGACGACAGGCAGCAACCATTCTATACCGTCCGGCAGCTGCCGGATGCTTAATGTTTTTCTACAGCCAAGCTAAGTGCCGTTCCGCCGCAGAGTGAAGTTGACTTATTTCAGTGAGTTAGAAAACTTAAGTCAAGTCAGTTAAAGCAAACTTAACTCAAGGTTTCATAGTTTGTGGATAGACGCTATTTACACCGGATTATGGTTTATTAGTCCGTTTCTCTCTAACGAAAAACAGTAAAATACCGGCTGTAAATGTCAACCCAATGCTCAGATAAAATGGCGCGAACATACTGATTTTATCCCAGAGCAGTCCCGCGATAAATGAAGCTGGAAAAGCGCTCAAGCCGATAACCATTTGGTAGGCACCTAGACAGCTGGCGCGATATTTCAGTGGCGCTAATTCCGATACAAAAGCTTTCTGAACCGGTTCGATGGCGCCTTTGTGCATTCCGAATAGAACAAAAATCAGTATAACGGCAATCATATTGTGGGTGAGTATAATGATTAAACTTACCGATACCCACAGGATGAAAGAGATCAAAAGAACTGCTTTACGACCGATCCTATCAGCCAGTTTGCCGAATGGAATCGCAGACAGCGACGCCGTTCCGGTATAGACCAGATAAAGAACCGGGACAAAAACCACCTGAAATCCAAAATCTTTGGCGTAAATCAAAAGAAATGAATAACTGAATGAACCGAGGGCAAAAATTGCGCTGAGAACTAAGAAAAGTATGAAATTGGGGCTTAAATCACGGAATGATAATCCCTTGTAAATTGTATTTTCGGATGGTTTATCCTCCTTAATATTTCTGATGATTAAAACCGATCCGATTAGCGAGGGTATTGACGCCAGTAGAAAGAGGAGCCGGTAGCCGAGGATTTTAAAGAAAAAGATGCAGATCAGAATACCGAATACGGCGCCAAGATGATCGGCTGCCCGGAGAATACCGAATATCTTGCCCCGGGTCTCGTTAGTTGAGATATCGGCAAGGATAGCGTCCCGGGGAGCGCTGCGGATTTTTCCGGCTCTGTCCAGTATCCGAAAGGGAATCAGATGAGGCCAGACGGTTGACAGCGCATATCCGATTCGGGATAGAGCGCCCATGATATAACCGGTCCAGATAAAAATTTTCCGTTTGTGTGTTTTGTCGGAAAGGTAGCCCGACACTGCTTTAGCGATCGATACGACGGCTTCGCCCAGCCCGTCAATAAATCCGAGCACAGTCATATTTGCGCCGAGTTCGGACGTGACAAACAGCGGCCAGATGGGATAGATGATATCAGAGCCCATATCATTAAGAAATGACGCCAGTGCAAAGGTTTTAATGGTATTCTTGCGGGAAATTTTTCTTTTTCCGGATTCATTTTCTGTCATTTATAAAGCCTCATTAATTTCTGTCGATGAAATTAAAACATACCTTGCAATTATCCAATTTTTGATAACATTCACGATAGAAGGAACAGTCAGGATATTGGCGTCGAATAATTAATACCTAAATTTAGCGATTCTGAACATGACAACGTCG
>JAGLWX010000327.1 GCA_023133185.1 Fidelibacterota bacterium | reverse complement strand
ACGGATATTGCCTTGATCATCCATATATATTGCTACATCCAGCGCCACTCCGAGTTTGCCCAGCTTCAATTCAGGTCTCAATGCGATTTGGTTATAGATTTTATCGTCGATTGTAACGGAACCAAGACCGAGTCCCATTCCATATGGTTTGGACTTCTTGGCAGCAGGCTCGGGAACTTCCGGAGGCGCTTCGGTAGTTGTTATGGGAATCTCCGCATCGGGTTCAGGTTGATATACCTCTTCTTCCGGCTGGATTGGTTCAGCTTCTTTAGGAGTCGGCGCCTCTTCATCTATCTCCTGAGGCATATCGGATTCTTCAACAGGCAGGTTTATTAATTGTCCCTGTGGAGTAGAAATAATCATCTGACCCGGGCTCATCATTGATTCAACCCCGGTTATAAGGTTCAGCACGTTAACATTTCCCTCGACGCCATAAAAACGGTCGCCATACTGTGGAGAAACCACCGACCAGAATTTTGTGCCTTTTACGGATGCTACCGATGTTGGCGTCTCAATCCGGAAAGTGCCTCTAACACCGGGGGTGATACTCGCCAGTACCCGACCACTCGATATTTTTACAGTCCTGACGGAATATTCTTCCCGAATCGCTACTTCGGAATTTTTCCGTATTTTAACGAGACTTTTATCTTTGGTAAATATGACTGCAATAAAACCGTCTTCAGCGGTCATAATCGCATCACCGATATGCAACCCCATACCCATTTCTGCTGTGACATTGAATTCATTTTCGCCACTGGGTTTTACAAAGACCGTCCCGGTAGCTTTTAAAACCGTCGCAAAATAGGCTTGAGCAGCCAGTGGCAATGTCATCGAAGCCACAATGATGATTACAGATACCATTTTTTTCATAATAACACCTCTAATATTTATTTATTATTTTTTGATATGACGCCAAGAATTATTTTAGAATCTAATAGCTCAATAATACTAAATTCCATCTTCGCTTCTTCTTTAGTATCATCTGAAATTTTCAACTTTACAAAAAAAGACCGGACAAGCCCGACGTCAATCTGTTGAATCAGCGCTTTAAAGGGCGTATTAGTGCCGGTTTCGATAAACCGGGTGACTTCCTTCCCGATCATATCCTGGCGGCTGTATTTCAACTTCGTACAGAACTGTCGGGAACAACCCAATATCGTTCCATCTTTCAGAAACATTATTGCATTATCGCTGGATGATTCAATATCTCGATTCAGCCGATCCCGGCTGTCGCGAACCTCCTGATACATTTTGACCAGTTTTTCATTAAAATTTTTCAGCCGCTTATACTTTTCTTCCATTTCTTCCAGGTCTTTTTGCTGATTAACAGCAATGCTGCTTAATAAAAGATCGTTATACTCCTCAATAAATTTCTTCAGCGTATATCCTAATCCTTCGATAGCCTCTAACTGTAATGAACTGTGTTCAATCTCAATGGAACTAATTTCCAAACCCAAATTATTTAATTGATCTGTATGTTTGGATTTCCAACGATCGATATCAGTTTTTATTTTTGCAATATTCTGTTCCTTAAATTCAGGTCCGGCAATAACGACATATTCCGGCAATACCGGGAACTCACCGATGATTTTTAAACTCTTCCGTTCTTTATTCGGGAGTAAATTCAGATCAAAACTGGTCGTAACTGCAGCATTGGCTTTTTTATTAGTCACATAAAGTAACTCCATTGGTTCCAGTACAACGGGAAAATCTTTGTTCGCCCGAGTATCAACTATCCGGCAATTTCTAATAAAAAAGAGAATCACCGGGTTAATCAGCTGCCAGTCGGTATTCTGAGAAAATACTATTTTTTGCCTTTTTAAATCCATTAGTCTTGTAAAACGGGAATTTTTATCAACCACAACAAGACCGCTGATATCGGTTAAATTGAATTTGAATAGTGGTGTAAATTCGTAAAACGATTCCAGGTAAATGGCTTCATAATTTGAGACCAATGAAATAGCGTCGGCTGCTTTTGCGATCTGTTCTACAGCTGGAGACTGATTATTCAAATGTTCATACTTTACACTGATTCCCTGAGATTTTTTAAAGAATTTACACAGATCATCAAAAAAATTAATGGTCTCTTTTGAAATCTTATGATTTGGTAACAACCACTTAATCATTTTTAAAATATCATCCTTATTCGCTATTTTAAATTTTTTATGTTCACTATTATGCTTTGTTCGAGCCGATCAAGATCAATAGGTTTTGAAATAAAGTCCACTGCCCCCATCTCCATCGAATCGTTGGCAACATTCTGGTCTCTTACACCTGTCAGGATAATAACAGGAACTTTATTGTCCATCTGATTTATTCTTTCAAGGACCTCAAAACCATTCATTTCCGGCATTATTAGATCTAAAAGAACCAAATCGAAATCTTCGGATTCTAATTGGTTCAATGCTTCCTTGCCGGATAGTGTAATAGTTGATTCAAATCCTTTATAATCCAAAAATTCCGAAAGAAAATTGCATACATTCGGTTCGTCATCAACTATTAATATTTTATTTCGGATCATCTGATTATCTATCTTTCTGCATAACTCAACATTTTAAAATTATTTCAGGGATATATCAATATTTTTTGTTTTGCGTTAGTTGAATAATTTCCTCTTCCGTCATCATATTAATTGAAACCTGCGAAATTTTGGCAATGGTTCGTAATGGTAATATCAGTTCATAGTCAATCGACTGGAATTCTTTCGATAAAAATACTGTAATCGTCCAGGGACCAGCGGCGATATTAAACATGGGATTGAATCGTTTAACTTGATCAAGCGATGCAGGCGAATCGACTAATCTCGTCAGGGCTTGTCCATTCTCATCGATCAATGAAATAACCGGAAAATACCGATACTCTCCATAGGTAACTTTTTTCACAAATTGAGATGTAAAAACATAATCATTCCCGGAAAATGAGTATTCAATATAATCCTTCCCATCGTTCTTATTCTTATACTTTAGGGTTTCCATCATCTCCTGAAGAATGGGAACCCGCATCTGGTAATCCACCGTAAAAGATAAAACGACTTTGTCTTTTTCCAGAGGGATTCGTTGAATTAACGGTTCGCCAATATTTATATCATAGGGATTGTTCAGAAGGCGGTTTAAGATCTCTTCGAAACTGTGAGTTTCGCGGATAAGATCTTTGACTTTATTTGTAAAGACATCATGAGTAATGTCATTTTTCTGAAATGGTATTGTAGCGTCATAGCTTATAGATGGCTTTTCCGTATAGGAGTCTAAAAGTTGTTCCAGAGCCTCGCCTATATTTTTCGTCGCGGCGGTCATCTCACGAACATCATCGAGTTTTTCATCGATGGATATATCGATTTTTTCGACTGCCGGACGGGCTTTTTTTATTGATGGAGATGATCCGGTGATCTTTGGATCCAAAATCTCATCAAGCGCACCATTGACGACCATTATCAACTGTGCAAGATCAGATGATTTTTCTCTGACCGTTTTGTTCGCCAGCGTTTCCCAGTTGCTAAGGTCGGTCAGTTGCAGTTCAATTATAAATTCACCCTTTTTCCGCTGATATGCGCCAGACAAAACTAAATTCCTGGTATCCCTGAACCGTGCATCACTGCGAATTTTTAATAGCGCTTTGTCTAATTTCTCAGTTTTATACACATTGACATTTGAGTTTATTTTATAGTGGTCAATAATAAAATCAACAAACCCTTCTTTCAGCCAGTTTATTTCTGCATCGTTATATAAATTAT
Source organism: Fidelibacterota bacterium (assembly GCA_023133185.1). Lineage (GTDB taxonomy): Bacteria > Fidelibacterota > UBA2242 > UBA2242 > UBA2242 > UBA9312. The sequence continues at coordinate 1,158 of JAGLWX010000327.1, read as the reverse complement.
CAAAAGACATCACCCACATATTAACCTGCGCGATTAAACCGGAGCCTGATAACATAAATATTACAAGCAAAAACCGTAATAAATAGCTTCCTTTTCTTGCGTTATTCACCGTCGATCCTGCAGATTATTGTGAAGATTTGTAAAAGTATATTCAATTCTCTTGTTGTCTGTTTATACACATTAATTATTTATTAATGGGTTAAGTTCATTATATTTTAGTACGAAATCAAGTATTTTTCGTCATGACGCATCATAGATTGATAAAATGGATTGTTATCACAAATGAATAAAACATTATCCACTCGCTTTATGATGCACCTTAGGATGGAATTTATTAAATTGGGGCTCGTAAAAATGGAAAGGCAGAAAATGACTCAGGACAGTGACAATAAAAACAATGAAACCACCAATATTTCCCGCCCATTGAATTTTATCCACCAGATTATCGAGAACGATAATGCAAACGGTAAATTCATGAAACGTGTTCACATGCGCTTCCCCCCGGAACCCAACGGCTACCTGCATATAGGTCATGCCAAGTCGATCTGCCTTAATTTCGGTACCGCCGAAAAGTATAACGGCTTATGTAATCTTCGTTTTGATGATACGAATCCGACCAAAGAAGAAGAGGAATACGTCAATTCGATTATTGAAGATGTCAAATGGCTGGGTTTTGACTGGGATAACCGGCTATATTATGCTTCCGATTATTTCGATAAATTTTATGCATACGCCATCGATTTGATTAAAAAAGGCAAAGCATATGTCTGCGATCTGACGGCGGAAGAAATCCGGCAGACCCGTGGTTCATTGACGGAAGCCGGCAAAGAAAGTCCCTATCGGAATCGCAGCGCCGAAGTAAACCTTGATCTCTTTGAGCGTATGCGAAAAGGCGAATTTCCCAATGGAGCACGCACACTACGCGCTAAAATCGATATGGCGTCACCCAACCTCAATATGCGCGATCCGGTGATGTACCGCATCCTGCACGCCGCTCATCATCGCACCGGCGACAAATGGTGTATTTACCCAATGTACGACTGGGCTCACGGACTGGAAGATTCCATCGAGCGGATTACCCATTCCGTTTGTACTCTTGAGTTTGAGGATCATCGTCCCTTATACGATTGGTTTCTCGATGAATTAGGCGTTTATCGT
>JAGLWX010000326.1 GCA_023133185.1 Fidelibacterota bacterium | reverse complement strand
GCTGACCGTATCGGCGTCGCAAAACGTGAGAGCATTGTTGACGTTGCTTTACTGGAATTCAGTGTCCGTGAAGATCTGAATAAACATGCGCACCGCTTCATGGGAGTATTGAATCCGTTGAAAGTGGTTATCGACAATTATCCCGAGGACCGGGAAGAAGAACTGGACGCGATCAATAATCCCGAGGATGAAAGCGCCGGCATCCGCAAAATACCGTTTTCTAAGATAATCTATATTGAAAAAAACGACTTCATGGAATATCCGCCGAAGAAATATTTCCGCCTTGCCCCGGGCAGAGAAGTTCGTCTGCGCTATGCCTATTTCGTCACCTGTACCGATTTCGTCAAAGACAAATCCGGAAATATTATCGAAGTACATTGCACTTACGATCCGGCGACCCGCGGCGGGGACTCTCCCGATGGCAGAAAGGTACGCGGCACGATTCACTGGGTATCCGCCAAACACGCAATTACTGCCGAAGTCCGACTTTATGACCGCCTGTTTACGGTTCCGAATCCTTTAGGCGATAAGGCGGGCGGCGATTATAAGGAATTCATCAATCCCGACTCATTGAAGGTTCTGCATAACTGTCTGATCGAACCAAACCTGAAATACGCTAAATCGGGATTGCGACTCCAGTTTGAGAGATTGGGCTATTTCTGTATAGATACTGATACAACTGGCGATAATCTCGTCATCAACAGGACCGTCACTCTGCGGGATACCTGGGCGAAGATCGCTAAAAACCAACAATAATTATACGGATTTTAAAAAATATATCGGAGTATGGCAAAACATACCCCGACTTATATTCATGTGGATTTTATTTTTTTCCTGAAAGATAATTGACTTTTAGATAGGGAATCAAATCGCCCTCTTCAACAACCATCTTACTGCTTTTCCTGCCGATTTTAATCGGTGCCGAAACTATTTGATATTCCATACTTGGCCAATAGGATACTTCCACCCCGACAACATAGTTACCGGCAGGAATCTTCATTCCTTCCTTGTCTTTCAAGTCCCAGACATAGATATGCTGTCCCAAATCAATGCTCGCTCCAGTTATACCATCCACATCCATGAACCTGGATGATTTTGACCACTTCGGCAGATTGATCTGTTTCTCTTTGGCATATCCACTGAATCCGGAAACGTATATGGTTTTCACAAAATCACCATCTTGTGTTTCAATCCAAACCACAGTCTGAGGTGCCAGTTCATCTCGAAATCCCAACAGAAAATCGATTGCCAAAACAGGCTTTTTATACTTTGCCGGGTCGAAATGCTGAACAGAGGGATACATCGTTTGAAAAGCCATCCGGGTGGCTTTGGTTTCGGAATAGTTTTTTACAACATCTATCCAGAGTGTTGTCGCCTTTTTCTGATAAGCATAGCCAAGCCAGAAAATTGCTTCAGCAATGATTTCATCGGAGGCATAACTCTGGCGAACGGTTTCCAGATCCTTTATAGCATCATCGAGTTTGCCAACAAAAAATGGCATCATTATTCCAATGACACCACGACGTAGCAATAATTCCATATTTTCCGGTGCAAGTTCCACGGCTTTTTCTGTCAGACGAACAACCTCAAAGGCAAGATTCGTTCGATAATTAGTATCTTCATAAATCTTCTCATCATAACCCACATCGGCTAATTCACCAACCACCTGTATAAGTAACAGAAATGCCTCTACATTCGTTGAATCTTTTTCTATACTTTGTCTTAAGATGACATCAGCTTTCGCGTAATTTTCGATATCTATATAGGCTTGTCCAAGCCGTATATACAGGAGTGCATTTTCAGGATTTTCCTGAACAGTTGTCTTTAATTTATCGACATCATCAGGGCTGAATTTTTTCCTCTCAACCGAAGCTTTTTCCTGTTTTGTTTTCGTCAATCTGGCGAGCTGTTTTTGAGCCCCTTCAGCCAGCGGTGATCCGGGGGCAAATTCAACCACTTTCTGCCATGCAGCAACTGCTTTCTGATTTTCGTCCTGCTTGAGATATGTCTCAGCCAGGAAATTATAAGTTGGTGGAATTAATCCAGCAGTCTTTTCGGTGGGTGCTACAGAATGCATTTTTAAGAGATATTCAAAATCCTGAACACCGGTATCCATTTTACCCAAAAAGGATGGTACTTTCACAGAGATAACAGCTCGATTGAAGCGGACTATCGGATTGTTAGGTTCAATTTCTACAGCTTTGTCCAGCATTTTAAAGGAAATATCAACAAATCTTCCGGCTTTCACAAAGTTTTTTGTCTTACCAGCCTGGGTTCCCCGATAAAGTCCCAGATAGGAGCACGCCAGCGCATTATCCGGATATAAATCAACTGCTTCTTTCATCAATTCTGCTGCCTGATCAAGATCACCAGCCTGTTTCAACGAATCTGCTTTTTGGATATACTCATCGACAGACTCAGCGTACGTCAATAAGCTGAGGCAAAAAAGAATTAAAATAACCGATGTAATTTGTGGTCTTTTCATGATCCCCTCCGCAATGGTTTACTAATTAATCGTGTCAATATCTGATCAAATTTTTCGACGCATTTAAATATGCTTTTTTATGAGTGGTTTATAGACAAAAGGTTGTCGAAGTTTTAATAATTATTTTCAGGAATGATCTAACCTGTTTAATTCATAAATCTTGCCACAAAGACACAAAGACTCTAAGAATTAATAAAATAT
>JAGLWX010000325.1 GCA_023133185.1 Fidelibacterota bacterium | reverse complement strand
GATTGGAATCTTCATGAAATAAGGCTTCTCCCATATTGTCATTCTGATGAACGAAGTGAAGAAGAATCGCTTTAAACCAAAGCTTTTTATCATAAGATTCTTCGTCGCATGCTCCTCAAGAATGACACGTTGGCTTATCATTTCTAACCCATATAATCACTTTTTACTATTCCATCTTGTTTGATATCTGAAAAAATATTTGTACCCAAAGCGCCGTTGACATCATATAGCTTTATATCGTATTTTACCCCGACGGCGAAATGCCATGCCTGTAAAGGCGTGGGCTTCACGATTAAACAGATAAGGAGTGATTGAATATGCAGGCGAAAATTAGCGGACAAGACCTTGAAATGTGGGCGGATTATCTACTAAATCATTCATTAGGCGGAATTACGGATAGTGATATTGTTATGGTGAAGGGTGAGCATATTACCTGGCCCTTAATGTCGGTTCTACAGGATAAAATATTCGCTGCCGGAGCAATCGCGGATATCTGTCTTGCTGCTCCCGATAATAACAGGGGGCAGGTGTGGGGAGCATCGATTACCAAACATGGTACTATCGAACAGATAAAACGAACACCGGATTGGCATAAACAGCGTTATGAAGCCATGACAAAATATATTGAAATTCTGGGCGCCGAATCTCCGCAATTATTTGCAAGTCTGCCTGAACAAACCTCAAGAGCATTGATGAAAGCCGATATGCCTTTCAAACAGATTCGCTTGAATAAACCATGGGTGTTGACGCTGTTTCCGACGAAAGCCTTCGCCGACATGGAAGGGATGACTCTCGCAGAATATACGGATGTAATAGTGAAAACATCACTGACCGATCCAAAACTCCTTGAGGTCAAAGAAGCGCCTATTGCGGAATTGATGAAAAAGAGCAATAAAGTACACATCGAGACACATTGTCCTGAGACCGGGCAAACACTGGTTTTGGTAATGGATATAAAGGGACGTTTCCCGGTAAAATGTTTCGGATTGCGAAATTTTCCGGATGGCGAAGTCTTTACAAGTCCCGATGCGAACTCGGTTAAAGGCGAGATATTTGTTGATTTGCCCGTATTCTATAATGGTGTAACAATCCAGGGGATTTACCTTAAGTTGGATAAGGGCAGGATTGTTGATTATAGAGCGCAAAATGAATTCGAAACTCTGAAAAAGATCATCGAAACCGATGAAGGTTCACACAGGATCGGTGAAGTAGCACTGGGAATGAATCAGGGGCTTACAGTTGCCTTGAAACATCCGCTTTTTGTGGAGAAGGTTGGCGGGACTTTGCATATTGCCATCGGAGAAAGTTATCCGGAATGTTATGTTGAAGATGGTGACGCCGAACAACAACAAAAGATTGACGAATTAGAGCAGAAAGGAATCTTAAATAAATCCTCCCAGCATGTTGATATTGTTGTCGATTTCAGGGAAGGCGGAGCAGGCAGAAGGCTATATCTTGATGATCAGGAATTAATTTCAAGAAATAATATCTGGGAAATCCGGAAATAAAGATTGCTTTCATCAGTCAGGTAAGAGTAATGGAAACTGCTTAAAGGATTTACGGCTCGAAGAAAACCAAAATATTAAACATTAACCACCGGCTTTAGCCGGTGGGAGAGACTGAATTCCACCCTAAATCCCGACTTTAGTCGGTTAATATCCCGAATGAATTCTCCAAGGGGACAGGCGGGGGTTAGAGTTTGAGTTAAGCGACCACCCAATAAATTGTCTGCCTGTGCCGGCACGGCAGATAGAGGTGGTTATCCTTTGGATGTGCAATAATAAACGATCCATCACAAGAACGTTAATTGTGAATATAACGAAGGCTACACCGCAGAGCAGTGTAGCCGGATAAAAAATTAAGTGCGGCGGAATGTTTTGATTCTATGGATTACTTTATATCGTTATTCTTATCGAGTTTGAACACCACCGGAACTGAAATATAAACGCCGACCGGTTTTTCTTTCTGCATAGCTGGTTTGAATTTGGTTTTCTTAATGGCGTCGATAGCAGCATTATTCAGACCTTCCAAGCCGGGAGATTTGAGAACGACTGCTTCGGTCACATCGCCGTTTTCATCTAAAAATGCCTGAACAATCACAGTGCCTTCGTGTCCGGCTTCTTGGTCGGCTTCCGGATAGATGACATTTTTCTGAATAGCTGCAAAACCGCCGATAGGTTCGGGAGGAGTGTCGTAGGGAATGAATTTTGCTTTTTCATCTGCTGTGATTTCCACCGGGGCTTTTTCAGAAATAGACTTATCTACTGAAGTAATTGGACTATCATTGGATTGATTGTTACAGGATAATATCACCACAATTAATACGAGACCTGCAATAAGACCCTTTTGTAATGTACTCAATTTCATTTTGATCTCCTTTCCTCTTGTAAAAAGGTATTCAAAGCGTTTAATAATTGTCTTTTTTGAGAAGAAAAAGCCATTGGCAATGAGAGGGATTCTTTTATTAACCAGAAAACTCTCCAAATTATCCATCAGTGTGCGGCCATAGTTTGATGGATTTTCATCCAAAAGGCTGACGGCGATATCATCGCAGATCTTTTCCCGCTGGAAATTTATCTGGTGATTGGCGATCCAGACCAGCGGATTGAAGAAATAGATAATATTGATAATATTCTGAAAGCTGATAAATAGGATATCTTTTCGTTTAATATGAGCGAGTTCATGGCTTAAAATATGGTTAAGTTGGTGTGAACTCCACTCTCTTGATCGTTCAGGTAAATAAATAACCGGTTTCCTTAAACCACGAGTAAACGGAGCCGGTACATTAGGTGAGGTGAAAACCCTGACAGATCTATTTAATTCCATTTTGCACTGAAGTTTTTCCAACAGGTCATCGATTTGCATCGGCATTGCTTGTGACAATGACGAATTAAATAGTCTTTCATTCCGGATAAATAAAAACACCAAAGTTATAAATCCAATTAACCAGATAATAAAAAGGATCTGTGGCAAACTGAATTGAAAAAACAATCCTGAATTTGATGTAATTGGCGAAGTATATGTAATTGCAGATAACTGTTCATTAAAGGCGTAATAATTCATCATGTTTGGAGTTTTGAAAAATGAGATTTGAAGTCCCGGGACAAATAGCGCTTTTAGTAAGAATAATGACCATAAGGAATATAAGAAGACAGCCGATTTTTTCTTCGAAATAGAAGAAATCATAAAAACTAACAGAAAGATGATCGTCATCTGGATTGTATTAGCAACGAATAAGTCAAACCATCCCTGGGCGAGGTGATTCAGACCGGAGATTACATTAATCATTATCAGCCTCCTTTTGCTTAATCAGTCGTTTGATTTCCTCAAGATCCTGTTCGTTAAAATTCTGAGTGTCAAAAAGAAATGCCGCCATTCTGGAGAATGAACCGTCAAAGGCATTTTTCACAAAATGATTGGTTTCCTTTTTCAGGGTATCTTTTTCTTTTACTCTGGAAGAATAAAAATTGACCAGCCCAATCTTTTCTTTAGTCAGATACTTCTTTTCTACAAGGCGTTCCATATAGGTCTGAATGGTCGTATATGCGCGGGATTGGGAAGGAGGGAGCGCTTCGTGAACATCACGGACGGTGGCATTACCTTTTTTCCAGACCAGTTTCATGATTTCCCATTCAAACTTTGTCAATGTTTCGACTTTTGGCATTTTCTACACTCCGTATTTGTTAGTTTAACTACTACTACAGTAGTAATGTAACGGTTCTTTTAGTAATTGTCAAGTGTTATGTGAAAAAAGGTGATTACTCCGCCGCAAACATGTCAGGTTTTTTCTTTTCGTCTTAACGCTCCTGCGTCGAGATGTTTATAATTAGAGACTTTAGTATCGTAGGTAAAATGACTGTGTCGCCGCGGGAGCGGAGACACAAGTACAATTACGAAGGATTACTTTATTCTATCACACTCCTATACCGGTTTTTTGTGAAGTTAGATGATCTTTATAGGGTTGGCTTTTATTGTAAACAACTCATTCCCGAGCTCTGGAACCTTGCTTATTCTCAAGCCTCGTAACCCTGCTCATTCCCAAGCCCCGGCTTGGGAATGTATACAATGTGTATTAAATTTCCGCTATATTTAAAAATTATTCATTACCGGTGAAAAAATGGAGAATAAAGAACAATTAACACCGAAAGAAACTTCAGAACCAGAATCTTTTTACTTCGAGTTGCAAGCTTCCTGGGGACTGACCAAACACATGGGCGGCTTGATTGCTACCAGGAATCTAATTGAGTTATGCCATATCGACAAAGATTCATAT
>JAGLWX010000324.1 GCA_023133185.1 Fidelibacterota bacterium | reverse complement strand
AAAGTGTCCAGTGTGGAAATGGGTCAGGGCGCTGAAACATGTCTCAGAAAGATCGTCGCCCATACGCTTTCGCTGCCTATGGAAAAAGTGATCTGCGAAACCATTGACACCGGGCTGATTCCTAATTCCGGTCCCACCGTCGCTTCCCGAACAATAATGATCGTTGGTGGATTATTACGCCAAGCCAGCCTGGTGTTGAAAGATCGCTGGAACGAGGCGAATGAAATCGAAATCACCAAAACCTATAAACATCCCGAATTTCTCAGTTGGGATGACAACAAATTTGAAGGTGATGCCTACCCAACCTACTCGTGGGGCGCCAATGTGGCAGAAGTGGAAATCGATCCCGTGACTTATGAAATAGACGTAAAAAAGGTCAGCGCAGTTTATGACGTGGGTGTTCCAATCGATGAAAAAACCCTCAAAGGACAGATGCAGGGCGGCATTGTCCAGGGCATCGGCTGGGCGACCATTGAAGTGATGAACACGGACGACAGGGGAAATCTGGTGCAGCACAACCTGACGGATTACAAGGTGCCCACGTCCATGGATGTCCCGGAGATTGCATGTGAATTTATCGAAAATCCCTATGAATTCGGTCCTTTCGGAGCCAAATGCGCCGGTGAATTGCCCTTTGTGGGAGCGGCACCGGCAATCGCAGCGGCAGTATCAAATGCCATTTCGGTTCCGATCAATAACATCCCAATCACACCGGAATATCTCATGGAGTTAGATAAACATGAAGATTGAGTTTATACTGAATGATAAAAAGCAGGTAATTCAGGTTGATCCGGCGACTCGACTGCTGGATATTCTGCGGGACGATTTTGAATTGACCAGCGTTAAAGAGGGCTGCGGCGAGGGCGAATGCGGCGCCTGTGTCATCTTGATGGACGGCAAAGCGGTGAATTCCTGCCTAGTGCCTGCCGGGAATATTGAAGGTCATCATATTGTGACGATGGAAGGTTTCCGGAAGACAGAAAGATATAAAGTCATTGAAGAATCTTTTCTAAAAGCAGGCTCCGTGCAATGCGGATTCTGCACGCCGGGAATCGTGATGACTACGGAATCGCTTTTACGGGAGAATCCCCGGCCTAGTGAAGAGGAAATTAAAGAGGCGCTTTCCGGGAATTTATGCCGCTGCACAGGTTACAATATGATTTTTGAGGGGATCAAATTAGCTGCCGCGAGAGGAAAAGGTTTATGGTAGAGGGATTTAGACCGAAAAATCTCCGGGAAGCCTTAGAGATCAGGGGAAAATTATCATCCGTACCCATAGCCGGCGGAACGGACCTGATGATCCAAAAAGCCCGGGGATTCGGACTGAAACCGGATTTTGATAAACCGTTGCTTTTCATCAGTCATTTGCAAGAGCTTCGGCAGATTTCTGTCAGGGATGAAAAAATCCACATCGGCGCCGGCGTGCTTTTAAGTGAATTGCTCAAAAACGGTAAAATTCCTGAATCTTTAAAAATGGCGGTTCGCCAAATGGCTTCCCCGCCCTCCCGTAATCTGGCAACTATCGGCGGAAATATTTGCAATGCTTCGCCCGCCGGAGATACGCTGCCTTATTTGTATGCTGTGGATGCAAAATTGGTTTTGAAGAGCGTTTCAGGTGAACGGATTGTGCTAATCAGCGAATTTATTACTGGGCCGAAGCAAAATGATCTAAAATCAGACGAACTGTTGACCGGGATTATCATCCCCGATAAAGTGTTCAGTGCTAATTATTATAAAAAAGTGGGCACGCGCAAAGGCATGAGTCTTTCCAAAGCTTCGTTCACTGGATTGGCTGATATTGAAAATGAAAAAATTACCGATATCCGAATTGCATTTGGATCGGTAGCGCCGACAATTGTCCGGTCGCAGAAAATCGAAGCGGGCATCATTAGAAAACCGGTTTCGGAGATCAATAATGCTATTCCGGAAATACTGAAAAAGTATGCGCCGCTGATTCAACCGATTGACGATGCACGGTCTTCGGCAGAGTATCGCAAGCAGGTGAGCCTGCGGCTGTTGGAGAATTTTCTAATGAAATTGACTTAGAAATAGAGAATAACTAAGGAGGAATAAAATGGACGATAGCAAAAAGTTATTACGAATTGTGCTATTTTACGGCGGATTGTGGGGAATTACAGAAGCCACACTGGGCTACCTGCTGCATTTTCTGCCTAATGGTTTTTCCGGCATGTTTATGTTCCCCATCGGGTTTTA
>JAGLWX010000323.1 GCA_023133185.1 Fidelibacterota bacterium | reverse complement strand
AATTTGATAAATTAATTCTTCAGGCAAGAGAGCAAGCTGTGCAATATGGCTTAAAACAGACAGATATTGAGGAAGCAATTTCGGAAGTCAGGACTGCTCATTGAAAATTGTTCTTGATACCAATGTGCTGATGTCCGGTATATTTTTTAGCGGTCCGCCACATGAAATTTTAAAATTGTGGTGGGATGGACAAATTGAACTTTTAATATCAGATGTAATTTTTAAAGAATATCAGCGTGTTGGTTTGGTATTGGCAAAAAAATACCCTGGAATTGATATCAGTAGTTTTCTTAATTTGATCCAACGGAGAGCAATTTTAATCGATACGCTGGTTGAAATCTGTAATATTTGCGCCGATTCCGATGATGATAAATTCCTCGAATGCGCTGTTAATGCAAAGTGCAACATGATTGTCAGTGGCGATAAGCATTTGCTGGCAGTTTCGGGTTTTCAGGGTATTCGGGTACTAAGACCAAAGGAATTTACCACCCTTTTTCGGGAGGATTATCGATGAAGAATATTTATAACGAAATTTTGTAACTCAGTCACGGAAAAGGCGCCGGCGTTCTGGTTACAGTCGTGCTAAAAACCGGCTGCGGAATCACAAGTACGATCAAATACGGCGGACAGCATCAATACATCAGGCGTTCCAACCAAAATACATCTTGAAAGTTAGCAGGACAAACTGACAGCCAAGTTGCCCAATGTTTGAATAATCACTTTTATTTAAGAAAAGTTATATTTAAATTTGACGCGTTAACTTTAAATAAGAAATTCTATATTTAAATATGATGGAAGCGATTCAGATTGAGAAATTTAAAGCCGGTCAATGGATCCGGCAGTATCAATATAAAAGTTTTTCGCCCGTATTCATCAACAGGCAATGGCTGATTAATGATCCGGATTTACAGACCTTATTGGCGGAGGCGTCGCGGTATCTGGGCGAACTGAACGCTTTTTCATATCAGATTCCGGATATTGATTTTTTTATAAGAATGCATATTGCCAAAGAAGCAGTGACTTCCAGCCGGATTGAAGGCACACAAACCAACATGGAAGAGGCATTTCTAAAGGAGAATGATATTCAGCCGAAAAAAAGGGATGATTGGCAGGAAGTGCAAAATTATATTCAGGCAATGAATAGCGCGATCGAGCGCTTGCAAACACTGCCCCTGTCCAACCGCTTGATTCGTGAAACCCATAAAATATTGCTTGCCAGCGTCAGAGGTGAACATCGCCAACCCGGCGAATTCCGTAAAAGTCAAAACTGGATCGGCGGCGCCGGTATTCGAGACGCCGTCTTTATTCCGCCGCAGCAAGATGAAGTGCCTGAATTAATGAGCGATCTGGAAAAGTTTCTGAATAATGATCAAATAAAAATCCCGGAACTGCTACGGATTGCCATTGCCCATTACCAGTTCGAAACCATCCACCCCTTTCTGGACGGCAACGGTCGCGTCGGGCGTTTGTTGATTACCCTATACCTGGTGAGTAATAAAATACTGGAAAGACCGGCATTATATCTCTCGGACTTCTTTGAACGTAATAAAACGCTTTATTACGACAATTTGATGGGCGTGCGTTTAAAAAATGACATGCGCCAATGGCTGAAATATTTTTTAGTGGGCGTTATTAAAACCGCAAAAAGTAGCATTTTAACCTTCCAGTCAATCATTGCCTTAAAGGATTTATGTGACAAGGATATTGTACGCAAATTAGGCAAGCGGACACATAAAGGGCTGGCGCTGATGGATTGGCTTTACCGCAAACCACTGACCACAGCTGCGGAAGTGAGCGAATGGCTGAATGTATCCCAGCCCACGGCAAATACGCTGATCCGCGATTTTTGTAATTTGAATATTTTGCAAGAAATGACCGGGTATAAGCGCAACCGGATATTCGTGTTTAGGAGGTACCTGGAAATTTTCAAGAGGTAGAACAGGAATTTAGAAGTAATTGAATTTACCACTCTTTTCCGAGAGGATTATCGATGAAGAATATTTATAACGAAATTTTGGAACTCAATCGCGGAAAAGGCGCTGGCGTTCTGGTTACAGTCGTGCTAAAAACCGGTTCGGGACCGGTGGGTTCCGGCGCCAGGATGCTGGTCTATCCCGACGGATCGATTTTGGGAACAGTCGGCGGCGGCACGATTGAGAAACTGGCGATTGAAAAAGCCCGGAATATTTATAAGACCCATGAGAACTGTCTTGAAGAGTTCACCATGAGCGAATCCGCAAGCGATGGCACTCCGACAGGGATGCTTTGCGGCGGTACGGCAACGCTCTTTTTTGAATATTTCGCACCGAAGAACCACCTCTACATTTTTGGCGCCGGGCATGTGGGTAAGGCGCTGGTGTACCACTTGAGGAATCTGGATTATTTCGTGACGGTAATTGATGATCGCAAGGAGGTCCTCGAGAAAATATCCGGCGCTGACAAAAAAAGATTGAGAAGCTTTGAAACAGCGCTGTCGGACAAGGACGTAGTTGAAAATTCCTATATTATTATCGCTACATATAAACATAAATATGACAGTTTGATACTAAAACGAATTTATAAATCGGACTGGAACCCGAAATATATCGGCATGGTCTCTTCCCGGCGCAAACAGGAGATCATTCTCAATGATCTGAAATCGGAAGTCAAAAACGCCAACATGGAACTGTGCTTTATTCCTGTTGGGCTAGACATTGGCGGCAGTTCACCGGATGAAATCGCATTGTCTATCATCGCTGAAATCCAGGCGGTCAGGTATGGTAAAAGCGGCGGGTATTTGCGGGATAAAAATTAGAGAAGAATCTTGGTAAATATAATTACGGGAAATGTCAACCAGGGTAAAACCCGTTATATGCGTTCGCTGTATGAAAAAAGAGGGGGCGACGGATTTATCTGCGCAAAAGTTTTTGATAAGAATAATTTTCAGGGGTATGATCTCGTCCGGTTAAGAACCGGTAAAAGTACACCTTTCGTGCGGAAGAACGATGCAATACCTGGTGATTGGGATGAAATGTACCGGTTTGGGATATTTTCTTTTTCCGGTTATGCTTTTACTGTCGCCGATAGAATCATTGCAGAAATTATTGAAGACGGAACTGAGCCTATATTTATTGACGAAGTTGGCCCATTAGAAATAGTTGAGCAAAAGGGATTTTACAAACTACTTAAACGGGTTTTGAAATTAAACCGGGAAGTGTATATTTCGATCCGGAATGAATTAGTCAACGAATTGATAAAAGAATTTAAGATAAATGAACCACAAATTATCCGTCTGTTGCCGGATGTCTTTGACACACCAATTACACGAAGTAAAATTAAA
>JAGLWX010000322.1 GCA_023133185.1 Fidelibacterota bacterium | reverse complement strand
GGCTTTAGTAGGCGAAGGAGCTTTGACCAAAGGTATTGTTACCGCAGTAGGCAGTGGTAAATTCGTTATTCAGGATGGCGACAGCGCCTGGTCAGCGATATGGGTAAATAATTCTACTACAGTAACTTTAGGCGACTCAGTTGAAGTTGAAGCTATGGTTGCCGAAAATTACGGTTTCACCGAACTTAATGCTTCAGCAGTTACCATTATCAATTCCGGCAATACAGTTCCGGCGCCAATTGCACTGACTACCGGTGCAGCCAGCGCTGAAATGTACGAGAGCGTTTTACTATCCGTATCAGGCGCTTGTGACAATCCGGATCTCGGCTATGGTGAATGGTCAATCGATGACGGTTCAGGTTCCGTCGGGTTCGATGATCTGTTTTATGCTTTTTCACCAACCGCAGGATGGGATTATGATGTGACCGGTATAATGCTCTATTCATTTGGTGCATTCAAGATACTGCCGCGGGACGCAGACGATATCATCGAGCACGTGCCTGACGTTGTTCTGCCGCTATTTGAAGGCGCTACTGACGGCACTTTCGATCTGGAATGGACCTACAATGAATGGGGTGGCGGTGATGATGATGGCGATCTTGTTATCATTGATTCTACCGGATCTGCTTGGGCAAGTCATGTCATAGCTTACTCTGATACAGGCTATACCGGTATTGCGCATGTGAAAGACGCTCTATTTATGAACTACACGATATCTGCTGATATCTACATTGTTGGACCACAGGATGATAATTTTCCATTATACGCCGGATTAGCGGTTAAATCCGCCCATACTGAAGGTCAGTATTACCGTTTCATTTACCGTAATAGCACCACTGATAATGGTCAATTGAAATTCCAGGGATATGATGGCGCCGCATGGCATATAAGCAAATCCTGGACTCCGGGAACTGATTTTACAGCATTAGAAACCGGCTGGCATAATTTCAAAGTCACGGTAGTCGGCAATAATTTCTGGGCATTTATTGACGATCAGCCCTTATCCGGTTGTCCGCTCAATGATGACGCTCCGTTTATAACCGCCGGTTATCCGGGCATCTTCAAATACAACGCCGGCGTGGGCACTGTGATGTTTGACAACTTTAGTGTTGTCGAACCTGTTCTCGGACTCATGCCCATTGTAAACGCCAGGGTTGACGCTGACGGTGACTTTATGCCGGATCTATTAAACGAATACGTAACCGTAAACGGTATCGTTATTTCTCCCGATTTCGGTATAGGTTATACGACCACAACCGACATCTGGATTCATGACGGCACAGGCGGTATTCATGTTTACACCGGCGTTTTTAAATCCGCAGCTGTGTTGGGTGACAGCATCGAAGTAACTGGAAAAATAGCCAGTTACAATGGTGAAATCGAAATCATGCCTGATGCTGCAGAAGACATAGTTGTTCTCAGTTCAGGTTGTGCTCTGCCGGAGCCCACGGTAATAACTATTGCCGACATTGATGAACCGGATGAGGCTGAATTGGTTATTATCCTTGGTGTATATATGGTTGATCCTTCCCAATGGCCTCCAGCCGGGGAAAACGCCAATGTGTTCATCACTGACGGTGGACCGGATACCTTGATCCTGAGAATCGATAAAGATACCGATCTGGCGGGATGGATTGTACCGTACGACGTTTTTGATGTCATTGGTATAGTCGATCAATATACATCCTCAACTCCACCGAATGATGGATACCAGCTCAAACCACGCTTTCAGACGGACTTCTTAGATGCTGAAGTAATTGTACCGATTGCTGAAATGGACGAAGGCTTCGAAGATGTATTTCCACCGGACGGCTGGAAAGTGTTCGCAACGAATATCGTAGCGGGCAACCCGGCAGAACCCTGGAGTAAATCCGATAATGCACCGGTAAGCGGAACTTATAACGCCTATATGTCAAATTACAACACACAGTCTGATTGCTGGCTTGTAACTCCTCCGATTGATCTGGACGGTGAGATGGATCTGTTGAAATTCTATGCCAGGGATGACCTGAA
>JAGLWX010000321.1 GCA_023133185.1 Fidelibacterota bacterium | reverse complement strand
TCCTGGTCTCAACTATTACCGAAGCCGATTGCTATAACGCAACTCCGGAATTTACTATTGATCTGAAACAGTTTACCGATGCCGACTATGTCTTCATCGGTTTTATGGTTCATAACTTTGGCGATCCGCTTGATCCAAATGCCGGTGGTGATAACTGGAATCTCGATGATGTCCGGCTTGATAGCACTCGGGTTGGCATTGATAAAGACGCCCAGTTGCCAATGGAATATTCTCTTAGCCAGAACTACCCGAATCCGTTCAACCCGACAACTAATATCAAGCTGGCTCTTCCCGAAGCCGCCAATGTGAACTTAAGCGTCTATAACCTAATTGGTCAGGAAGTAGCCGTTATTCACAAAGGTCAGCTGCAACCGGGATATCACAGCTTCATCTTAGATGCATCCAGACTGGCAAGTGGTGTTTACTTCTACAAAGTGGAAGCAAATAACTTCTTCGACCTCAAGAAAATGACGATTCTGAAGTAATTCAGAACATTTCGGATAATGCAAAAAAGGCTGCCTCCGGGCAGCCTTTTTTATATACGGTTATAGTGATTCTCGAAAGTTTTATCCTATGAAACAATATTCTTTGATTTTGCAAACATATATTTCCACAACAATTGTGAAATTTTTCATCGAAAATTCGTAATCGGAATATTATGAAAAGGATTGAATACTTTATCGATTAGATAAGCCAGCTCGATTTTGATAAGCGGTTTGTCCGGAGAAAATATGTTATCACTAGTAATGCTTTCCAGCCAACCCCGATGGTAAAAATAATTACACGCTGAAACCAGTTGATCATCCACAGATATATCTTTAAAATAATTGGATGAATTTTTCATTTCCGGACGACCAAGAAATTCCCACAGCCAAATTACTGCTTCGGCGCGTGAAACACGTCGATCACTACCAAAATCCTGGTCAAATGCAATATCCCTAAGTCCGGTTCGTCTGAGAGCTTCACGAAATATCTGCTCTTCAACGATTTTGTTGGGATTAAAATGGATTTCATTAACCCAGTTATTATGTACAATCTCACCCTTCATAACACCGGAAGCTATAACACGTTGAACTGATCCAAAAGCCCTGTCCAAAGGTGATACGTCATGTGTCGGTACCAGGTAGCAGTTATACGAAATAAGGACATCCTGGAGTACCCGAACCGGTAATTCAAAAGGATCACATTTATCGCGAATACAGAGGGCTGCACTCGCACCCGCCGCCTGACCGATCAGCATCACAACCGGCTGAAGTCGTGAGCATCCGTTAACAATATGAGAAACAGAAATGCTTTTTTCGGCTACGACCAAATTGTCAATATCTTCGGGAACTAAACAACCGTAAGGAATAGTAAATGCCGACACTTCCGGAAATTTCTCATCGATAGGCACCGGTGATTTATCATGGTGATGGTCCAGAGGATAATCTCCAACGGCTACTCCCTGCCGATATATCTGCCGTCCCTGTTCCTTAAAAGGATCAATAATATCATTTAGCGTTAAAAAGTTCATCCCTTTTAATCGACGGCTTTCACGAATATAAGGGATGAATGCCAGTTTATCGCCTGTCGGGAATTCATCATCAGCCAAACCGAAATGAGAAAATCCACCCTCGGTCTGCAAATAATAAATATATCCCAGCGTAAAATCTTTGGCAGCCTGCCACGCCCGGCGGCGCTCTTCATGATTCATTTCAAGTGAATCCAGATAGTAATCGTTACCTTGAATAGGCCAGTTAATCATATATTTCTTATTCGGCAAGCGTCCATACTTGAACATTTTTTCCGCACCGCACAGCGATGGATTGGAATGATCACTGAGTTCCTGACAGGTTCCGAAATAGGCATTGGAGTTATAATTCGCCGGTTTAGGTATGCTTTTATCGGCGCCTTCTCCAAAATCCTTTAAAACTGCAACAAAGGTAATGTCCTGGATAACATTATCAGGATTTTCCGGTGCGCAGTCTTCACCGGTTTCTATTCGGCTTTCCCGTCCAATTCGGTATTTGCATCCGGCGCGCGCCATTAAATCACCGCATTCCGAAGCATCAATAACCATTTTAGGAATTATCTTGATATTTCCACTGCTATTGAAATACTCAACCTCGACAATTCGCCGGTTTTTGACCTTTACTTCTTTCAGATAAAACCGGTAAAATACCTGAGTATCTCCTTCAGACTCAACCATTTGTTTGAAGATCGCATCCGCAACATGAGGTTCAAATAACGTATGGCTGACCCACCCGGTATTTAAGGTCTCTTCGCCACCATAATAATCGCGGAGTTTTTGACGAAATTCACCCCATAATCCGGATGGCAAATTATGATTGCCATCGATAGCAGAAACACCGGCGGCTGTCAACATTCCACCCAACCAAGGTGTTTCTTCTACAATTACGACCCGTACTCCCAACCGGGCGGCCTGAATAGCCGCAGTGACACCACTAGTTCCACCCCCGTTAATTAATAGATCGGTATATATCGTTTTCACTTCACTTAAAACCTTCGTATGATAAAAAGACAAATTGAAAAATCCAATCGGAGCATAACTAACAAATTTTTTTGATTAGAAGCAATTAAGTTAGTCCGGAGTTTTTTAACTTGGAATCAGTTAAAGCAAATTTTATATTTCTGAACATATTTCACAAAGGTTTTTACCATTAACTAAATTCACTGATTATGGCAACACTTCAAATCATTTTATTCATCGGACTTTTCATAGTCATCTCTTTGGCAATGTTTTTCCGTAAAATTCCGGCTCTGATTGCCTTGCCGGTCATGGGATTTATAATTCCCCTTATCGGAGGCGTCTCACTAAGCGACACGCTTCAATACGTCATCGGCGAAGGTACATTACGTTTACATACAGCCTACACGGTTGCATTCTTCGGAAGTATGTTAAGTATTTTCATTCAAAAGACCGGTATCGCGGAAAATTTTATCAAAATCGGCGCCGAGCTTGCCGGCGACAATCCCTGGGCTATTGCGGTACTGATGCTGACTTTGATCACTTTACTGTTTACAACACTCGGAGGATTAGGCGCCATCATCATGGTAGCAACTATCGTCCTGCCAATCATGTCCTCCATTGGCATCGGATCATTGACGGTAGTTGGTATCTTTCTGTTCGGTCTGAGTATGGGCGGCATCCTAAATGCCGTAAACTGGGCGCTCTATATCAATGTCATGAACCTGACGATTAATGATATTCGTCCCTTTGCGGTAATTATGTTCAGCATTACATTTCTCGCTGCCCTTGCCTACATCACCATTCAGGTTTATAAGGATGGACAGAATCTGAATTTTAAAAAAATTATTCTTGTCATTTTGTTCATTTGTGCGGCAATTACCATCCTGATTTTGGGATATTCATGGTTACCTACAGAGATACAGCAGATGTTTCGATCAACTATTTCCATTATCGGCAAAATAATAAAATATCTGATTGGAATTAGTATTACCACTTTTTTTATCATCAACTTGTTACGAATTCTATTTAATAAATCTCTGAAATCCGATACAATACACTGGACAGCTTACTT
>JAGLWX010000320.1 GCA_023133185.1 Fidelibacterota bacterium | reverse complement strand
GATAAATGAAAATAAATGATACTCAGCAATCCATGAATTGATGCGAAGGTGATGATCATCGTACTTTGCCGTTTTGCAAACAACCATATTAACGCTAATGCTAATATTAGAATGACGAGTATTGCCTGAAATATTTCCAAAATTGTGTCGTAAGCTCCGCTAAAAGAAATTATGTATTATCAATAGAAATATAAGTGATACAAACTGAATTGGAATAGCATATCTATAGGTAAGACGAAGAATCTGATTCTCAATTAAATGGGGGATTGAACGATTAGCATAAAAAATCATCGTCCAAAATATGCCGATTTTTAAAAGAAACCAACCCAAATCTACGAGAGGAGAACCGGGTAATCCGGCATTGTGAAAAGGTGATAAATATCCACCGAGAAATGAGATTATTAAAAAAGCGGATAAAACCGTCAAAAAACTGTATTTCCAGAATTCGTGTATAATATGAGAAATGCTGCCGGGACTTTTCCTGTAAATATTACTGTAATCGATAGGTATTGGACGGTCATATTGATTAAATATCTGGAATATTATCAGGCAGTATAAAAAGGAGATTATAGCATGTACTGACGAGAATGGAATTGAAAACGCATTCCATTTTGGTATGATTCTTAGAAAATAACCGGATTGATCATTTATGATGTTTTGGATATCATAAGAATTTATTGATAGTGTTATTGATACAAATGCGATTGAAAAAACTAAAAAACTACTAAAGAGAATAAAGGCGTGTTTGAAAATGCTGTTTGTTCCTTTTACATCATTAGTGAATAAATACGTGAATAAAAAACCGGCGATGTTGAGAAGAAAAACACCTAAAAATATCGGAATTCCTGAATCAGATTGAAATCCCTGAAGCCGCTGATTGAACGGGATCATCAACAGTGCTGAAATATTTAATAAAAATAGAAAAGCGTACAAATAAGAAATTCGTTTTTCGATGTTAGATGATTGTCTGTTTCGTATCGAAATAAATAAGTTTTTATAGGCTTTTGAAAAGAGTTGAACCTCATTTTGAATATTATAAATGGATATTACGCGTTGTTTTTTACCTTGGTTAAGCTGGCGATTTTGGAAGTGGAATATTATTGAAAATATTAGCAGGCAAATTATGACAAGCGGTATGTAATAGAGACAAAATGCCAGTATCCCGATAAAGAACTCAGGGAGCCAGTGAAAAACCGGTAAGTGATATAGCGCGTTGTATAATTGTTTGATCATGATAAAAAATATTTGCCTGAATTCAAATTTAGACTTGCGAGTACCGCTGATAATGACTGAAGCCGGCAATTTTCTGTGATTGAGCGAAGATGTTTAATCACATGCAAGAAGGGCAGATGATGTTTACCAGTCAGACAAAAATCCTGAGCGCTTTTAACAATGTTGCTTCTTATAATACCTTCCGCGCCTTCAAATCGAAAATCATGCGTAACTTCCCGCCTTGAAATTATTGGAGGCTCTGATAGAATGATTTCGGTTCTCACTAATACATCCATGACCTGCCGAATGACCCGGATACTGTTTTCGATTTCAAGATATCTTATCCAGCATCGACTCCATGAATCACCCGTTGAGCCTTTCCGGTAATCGATTTTTACCGGATGATTTTCAATGTCCTTATAAAGAGGATTTGTTATAGTTTTTTGCGTGGTAATTTTATCTGACGATGCTTTCAGATTTGGACCGCTTAGTGCGTAATCTTCAGCATCTTTCCCTGTAATAATTCCTGCATCGACAAGCAAATCAACAAATACGACATTTTTTAATAATTGTTTCTTGTAGTAGATCAGTTTTTTATCAATTTTTGCTAATGTAAACCCGAGATTTTCAATAAATCCGGTCGGTATATCCGTCGATATCCCGCCTATGCTAAAAAACGTATTAAGAGGATGTACAATTTCAATACTGTGGATAAGTGATCTTATGCATTGACTATCCTCGCAGGCATTTTTAAGAAGTCGTTGAAATTGGATGTTATTACCCAATGAAATAAAAAAATCAAAATGGTTCAGTATCCGATGTAATTCAAGGAGTAATATCCGTACATACCTTGCATAATCCGGAATCTGACATTTATACAACGATTCAATAGCGCTGATCTGGGCCAGATAAATATCGATCATAACCGCTGCATGATAATAGTCGGGATAGGGAATTAGCGGTTGTTTTGGATCACAGTTCGTAATGAGATCCACAGTGCGTGTCTCGGGAATAAAATCAATATATGTTCGGATAATTCTGTCGTTTGATATCCGGACATTGACAGGTAATCCGGATTTCAGGTCTGATAAATAAAATCTATAACAAAGTGTGTGAGAATTAATTGACAATCGAAGACCAATTTAGGTTTAAGTTACATTTCTTTTGGGCGGTTTTTTGAAATATATTTCCAAATTCCTATGTTTTTAAAGATGACTTTAGAGTATCCAATCCAATTTATAATAAGAAATAAAATTAAGGGTGTTATCGATATAAAGTTACCATTGTCGTGAAAGTGGACAAATATAGAGATAATGATAATTGTCATACAACAATTAAGAAAAACAAAAAGCCAGAAAAATTGGTACCTGGTTCTTGAATGATTATTAACGGGCTGGTTATTGTAATGTTCTTCCGGTGGCATTTTTTCTTTAATTCAAGCAGTTTTTAATTAATTCGATATCATAAGTCCCCAAAAAGCAGGAAAAATTTACCAGCATTGTGAAGGAATGTCAAGCAATGTCAGGGAACATTCCCCTAAATCCGAAATAGGTTCCTGAAAACACGTTGCCTTAAAGAGATCCCTGCTGGGATAAATGTTTAAATTAATATTTGATGGAATCGTAAAAAGTGCAAATTATGTCATTCTGAATGAGGCACGAATGAAGAATCTCAGCCAATTATCGACGAGATTCTTCGTTGCTTCGCTGCCTCAGAATGACAGCTTCGGGCCTTTTTACGAGACCATTAATAATTGAATTGACTAAGAACGTGATTTTTTGGTTTCCTAAAGCCTCAACGGCTCTTTTCCGGCTTTTTTCCTCAAACTGTTAATTACAGGCAAAACTTTAGGATGTTGAATAAGATGACGTTCAAGGTTTCGTTTGCCCGGGAAGTTGATCAGCGATAATCCTATCATCATAGTCAGCAATCCCTGTCCAGGGATAAATAACATTACAAAGCCTGTGAAGAAGAATATAATGCCCAGGATATTTTTCAGTAATACCAGGATAAACCGTATGACCGGATGCCGTCGTTGCAGGTAAGGCGCCCGCTGTTCGGGATCGAAAAAATCCGGTGACATTTTAATTAAAATAAAGGGAATAACGAGGATCGTCCCGAAAAAGGTCAGCGCTGACAGGGAAGTCAGCCAAATGAAGAAGGGGCGATGAGCGCGGATGAAGTCGGGTATCATAGATGCCGTAATATAGTGTTTTTAAGTTTCAAATTAAAAAATGAAAATATTTATCACATTCTGGAAACCACAGATGTATCCAATAAAGAAGGAAATTTGACCCATTTAAAAAAATTACAATAGTATAGATTCACAAAGTTATTAAATTTACTCGAGAGAATTCCTCGATGCTTGCATCGGGGTAGATCATTTCCATGCCATTAAAAAATAATCACTTGAAAGGAAACCCATAAAGATATGGAAAATTTTAATACACTCGGACTGTCTAAGGAGACTTTAAATATTATAAGGCGAAAAGGGTTTGAAGAGCCAACCCCGATCCAGGAAAAAATCATACCTATGATTCTCAGAGGTAATAAGGATGTTGTCGGTCAGGCTCAGACCGGAACGGGGAAGACCGCAGCTTTCGGACTTCCTATTGTTGAACTTTTACAGGAAAAATCCAGGAATGTACAGGCTCTGGTATTAACTCCGACCCGCGAACTGGCAATTCAGGTTGCCGAGGAGATAAGATCATTAAAAGGAAAGAAACGGCTGAATATTGTTCCAATCTACGGTGGTCAGTCGATAGAGCTCCAATTACGCAGCCTGGCAAGGGGCATTGATATTGTTGTTGGTACACCCGGGCGGATACTCGATCATATCAGGCGAAAAACATTGAGATTGGATAAAATCTCCTATCTTGTTCTGGATGAAGCCGATGAGATGTTGAATATGGGTTTTCTTGAGGACGTTAGGGCAATTATGGAAAAAACGGCTTATGAAAAACGGACGATGCTCTTTTCGGCGACTATGCCTCCGGAAATTATGGGTGTTGCAAAAAAATATATGGGTGAGTACGATATAGTAAGGGTAGGGAAGGGGCAGCTTACCGTCAGTCAGACCGACCAGATTTACTTTGAAGTATCGCGATATGACAAATTCGAGGCGCT
>JAGLWX010000032.1 GCA_023133185.1 Fidelibacterota bacterium | reverse complement strand
CAATAAATTGGGTGGTTAATGTTTGGAGACGAGATAATGAGAAATTCAGCAGATAAAATAGAGAAACCCTGTTCCATAACGCCGACTTTAGTTTGTGAGTTTCCCGAATGAATTCCCCAGGGAGACAGGCGGGAATGTGCTGTGGGAAGTATCGAACCCACTCAATGAATTCCCCAAGGGGACAGGGAGTGGTTAATGTTTGGAGATGAGATAATGGATAATTCAGGCTTTAATGGTGAAAACGTTAACCACCGAATTTATTGGGTGGATTAGGGCGATGTCCCTCACAATACCCGACTTTAGTCGGTAAACAAGGAGAAATAAAATGGAATTTTATAAACTGATCAAATTTCGCAAAAGCATCCGAAATTACGATCCGGATAAACCGGTTCCCGAAGAGGTACTGCATCGTATTCTGGAAGCCGGACGACTGGCGCCGTCGGCTGCCAACCGTCAGCCCTGGAAATTCCTGCTGATCTCGTCTGCTGAAATGCTTGATAAGGTTCGGATGTGTTATAAAGGGGAGTGGTTTCGGAAAGCGCCTAATATTCTAATTGTGAAGGGAAACCGGGACGACGCCTGGGTTCGTAGATATGACGGCTATAATTCCATCGAGACCGATCTGACCATTGCCATGGACCACCTGATATTGGCGGCTGCCAATGAAGGCGTCGGCAGCTGCTGGATTGCCGCTTTTGATCCGGTCAAACTGCGGGAATCGCTGGATTTGAAAGAGAATGAAGAGGTTTTTGCGATCACACCGCTGGGTTATCCTGGTGATAGTTATCAACCGGGGCAAGCCAAGGATCGCAAGGGGATTTCCGAAATTGTTGAGTATCTGTAAAACTCCGGTTCTATTCGCCGGACAGATTGTAGTTGCAAATATTGAAATAATTTGTTAAAGTAGAGCGTCATTATGGCTTGTATAACTTATCAGACGGCACTACCAGGTTATCCATGAACAAAGCGGAGAAATATCGGGAACTCGCTTATGGAACAGCTCAGCAACCGGGTCTTGAGGATTGGAGCATATGGTAATAAAAATTCCTAATATTAGGAAGTTGAAATAAAAATGGCTAAATGTAGGAATAAATTCCTAATATTAGACATGTGGAAAGAGATGATAAACGCAACTAATAATATATGTTAGGGTCTACCACGGAACACGATGAAGAAACAGAAGTCTGAACATGCGCTCGCCATCATCAAAGCTGGCATCTCGGCGGTGCCCGTTGTTGGAGGTCCGATCGCAAGCCTCATCGGTGACTATGTGCCGACTGCGACTCAGCAGTCCATCGAGGGTATGATTGCCTACCTCGTGGAGTACCTCGAGCGGCTCCGAGATAGAATAGACACTGTGGTCATCAGCAAGGATGAGTTTACGGATCACTTCAAATCGGCATATCTTTGCGTGGTGAGGACGACCCGAGGCGAGAAAATCCGCGCTGCTTCGGCAGTAATCGCGAATGCATTGCTGAAGCCGGGGGACCCTGATAAGTTCTCCTATAGCGAGCTCGACCACCTCGCCCGCGCAGTTGATGAGCTGTCCGTTGGGGTTATTCATGTTCTCGGTGTCGTGTATGACCGGGCCCTGCCGGCTGCCGATCAACGGCAACCCGAAAAATCATACCGAATCGACTTTCACCAGATCCGGGTGGACCTCTCGTACGAGCCGTCCTTGCTTCTCGGTCTTCTTGAGGAGCTCCGCGCCAAGAATTTAGTCCACCAATGGGCGCTGCCGAGCGTAAGAGAGCCGGAGTACGGGAATTATCCTTTTGAGTTGACACCATTAGGAGTTAGATTTGTCGAGAGACTACTGCGATGGTGACCCTAACCAGTGGCTCGATCGGACGGATGCTGCGGCGTCACGTTGCTTGCAGAGGCAAGCGCCGCGCCGCCTTACCCCGCCGCTCAGCCACCCCGTTAGGTTCTAGGAGATTTTATAAATGGATAAGAATGATTTAAAAAAACAAATAAGCCGTCTAGTTGATGAAGCAAGTGTGATAGCCCCTTCAATAAGTCGTTTTGAAGAAGATAATGGATATGGTAGAGTAACAGATGAAGATTTTGATTTTGACGGTTTCGTTAGTTGGAAAATGGAAGCTAGAGCAATATTAAACCGACTTTCAAATTTTAATTCAGATCTTTTTTCTTATTTATATAAGGAATATGTTTCTATTGAGGAAGCATCTAAAAATTGGCATAGTAAATCTATTTTTATACATAGGATACGACAACTTTTAGTAGGTGCTTTTTCTTTGATTGATTCCCCACTATTCAATATTTACACTGAATCAGGTGCTAGCAACATAACAGATAATACTGAAGTAATTTGGTCTAAAATTAAAAACGATTTCGGTGTTAGTAAATATTCTTTTGGAAATAAAATAAAATTCGTGGAAGATGAATTTAAAAGAAAAATAATTTTTAGAGATATTGAACATTCTTATACTTTAGCAGTTAATGACTTTTCGAAGCCAGCCGTTATATTGGCTGGTAGTGTTATAGAAGAATTGTTAAGATTATATTTAATTTATAAGAAAATCCATATATCTAATGATACATTTAATGAATATATTAAAATATGTGAGAATCAAGGTCTTCTAAAAGCAGGTATTTCAAAATTATCGGATTCTGTAAGACATTTTAGGAATCTTGTGCATATGAAATATGAATTAAGTATGAAACACACAATTTCAAAGGCTGCTGCTATGAATGCTGTATCATCGATTTTTATTATAGCAAATGATTTTTAAATTTGTCACCTAACCCGACCATCCATGAGACGGTGCCCTACCCAGCGATTGCTACTGGAGTGCTGTGCAATCCGTAACCTAACGTCGTCTACCCGTGATGGCCAACATTATGCTCTAGGAAAAGGTTGTAAATGATTGACTATATTTGGTACCAGATGTTACCAGAAAGATTTAGACCTCACGATGTAGATCCAAATCGTATACATTTATTAGATGACTTACGTAAAAGCTGGTCATTGACAGATGAGGTTTTTTTTGAAATTCTAATACAGTCTGATTGGGCAACAAAAAGGTTGCAGAAGCGACTTTACGAAGATGCAAAAAGGGATAATCCAAGATTATCAGATAGACAAATATTTAAAGAAATCATAATGTCTCGAACAATCTCTCGTATTCCTTTTGGTCTTGATATTAGTGAAGAAGAAGTAAATAATGCTCTTAATAGTATAAGAAACATAGATGAACTAATTGAATTCATTATGAGTCAAGAGAAGGCTATTGAACCTCCAGATCAATATAAAATGCGAAGTAAAATGAATACGCAAATTTCTAAGATTATGGAATTTCAAGAGGCTCCTAAAGAAATTAAAACTGATCTTGTTACTCGTGTTATAAATATGTTAAGGCTTATTTCAGCGTATTTTAAATTAAGAGAATAATATTGGACATAATACAAATATGACTTCAATTTAATTGGTAAGAAAAAGAACCTAACGAATCTGATTCGCACCTGACGCCATATAAATAAAACAACGATAAGCGAAAATATTTTTATTCGGCGTCA
>JAGLWX010000319.1 GCA_023133185.1 Fidelibacterota bacterium | reverse complement strand
CGTTATAACCAATAACCATTTCATCGCCACTATACTCAGCTTCCAATTCTTCATCGGCGGATGTTCTTGACTCCGGGTTTATCGTTGATATTTTTGATAGTTCTTTACTAACAGAAAGAGATATCTGATGGGTGGTCTTATTTGAAAAAATAATTACACGTCTTAACGTCGCCAGCAGATGATTTACATCAGTAATAACTATTTTATCATTATCCTTTGGAATAACACTCATAAAATCCGGAAAATGTTCATCAATAATCCTTGAATATATTACCGTAGAGTCTAATTCAACTTTTATATGGTTTTCGCTAATCGAAAGCAATGTGGTGCCTTCATTATCAAGATATCCCAATAATAAATTTAAAAATTTTGTTGGAATTATTACATCGCCTTCAAATTCATTGCTATTGCAGTCTTTTCTGATTATACATACAAGTCTGTGTCCATCGGTTGATACAGCGCTTATTTCATTGTGTTTAATCTGAAATAAAACTCCCATAAGCGCTGGTTTTATTTCATCTTTACTGACTGAAACCAGTGTTTTTTGGATCATTCGTCTCAAAATAGTATTTTCTATTTCGATGTTATTGGAATTAGTTATTTTTGGGACAGATGGAAATTCGTCCCCCGGACGCCCCATTATCTCAAAAATTCCTTTACCGGATTTTAATATTACACTTCCTTCTTCAGTTGCTGTAATATTAATATCACCTTCTTCGGCTTCATTAACTATATCTAAAATAATCCTGGTAGGTATTGCAACAGATCCATTTTCAGATTCGTTGATATCCAGTATTGTATTCATTGTAATTTCAATATCGGATGATCTGAGAGATAGACGACTATCATTAACCTCAAAAAGGATACTATTTAAGATTGGCATAGTTGATCGAGTAGGTGAAACTTTTGATATTTTTTGAATGTGTGTAAGGAGAATATTTTTATCGACGGATAATTGCATTTTTTAGTACTCCTTTCAAAATATTTTCACAACGGGTAATTTTACCAAAATATAGGTATTTTTACAAGACATTTTAACGCATAAAAACAGATATTATTAAAAGGGTATTCCACTCGAATCAGGTATCTATTTTCTAATTGTGAAATCCGGTCAAAAGGTTCTATATAGAGAGAAGTTGATCTATTTAAAATAATTTTAGAATCCTCATCATTTATTTCATTTTATTTTTCCTGTTGCTGCTTGCACGAGTTTTTCAACTGGATCAACCACCATTAATTCAACCTGTCCGCGTGGTTTTCTGGCGTTTTCAATTAGCTTTAAACTTCTTTTCCGCCAGCGTTTCGAGGCGTTTTTATTATTATAAATATATTCTACCGCTTCAAGTCCCGTCGCCGATATTGCCGCAAGGTCTTCCGACATCGTTACAATCTCTTTCAGTATTGGCGAGCGTTGGATAATTTCCAGCAGATTTTTATGATTTCCGAGCCACAAATCAAGCCAGTATTTTATTTCTTCCGCCCGGGATTTTTGCGGGTTTTCAATAAAATCATCGACTATTTTACTGAAATTACGCGCCGTCATCGATTCCGGTCTTGCCGCATCGACAACCCTGGTTAATGGTGAATAGGAAGTATATGTCACCCCCTGGTGATGCCGTTGATAAAATTTGACCTGCTGTACAAGATCAACAAATGTTTTTAAAACAGAAATATCCTGATCATTCGTCAGTCTCCGGAGCATCATTTCATAGTTTTTTATATGATTTAATCCCAATTCTTCAAGCCGGAAACTCATATTTTGCAAGCGGCGGTACATATCTTCAACGTCCCGGATACTCTGAGATGACCAGAGGCGTTCCGCAATAGCGGCTGTTCGCGGCCAGATGCGTGGATCGACGGTTTCATACGTGACCAGTTCGCCCCAGCTGGTGGCTTCGCCGCCGAGAATTCTTTTTTGCTCTGCTTCGGTGAGAGGAGTATTTTCCGGGATGGGATCGTTCAGATAATGATATTCGGCGGGCTGAATCAGGTCGATGTAGTATCCGTTTGATAAAATGCCCATATAGCCCTGTTGAGCGGATTTGATCAGTGATTCATGTCCCCGCCAGGAATGGATCACAATATTTTTGGGCAACGCAGGTTGAAATATTTCATCCCAGCCGATCATTTTTTTATTGTATTTAGTTAGAATCTGCAAAATGCGTTTATTAAAGTGTGCCTGTAAGGCGTGGTTGTCGGGAATGTTGTTGTCTCGCATAAATTGTTGGATCTGTTCGTTGGCGTCCCAGTGCTTTCCGTTATTTTCATCTCCACCGATATGGAGATAATCATCCGGGAATAGCGCTGCCATTTCACCGAAGAACTTATCCAGGAATTCATAGGTAAATTCATTGGCGGGATTCATGGTTGGGTCTTTAATGCCCCATCCGCGCTCAATTGTGGACGGTCCCGGAGCGCTTCCCAATTCCGGGTAACCAACCAGCCAGCTGGTTGAGTGAGCCGGGACATCGAACTCGGGAACTACCCGTATTCCACGGTCGGCGGCATAGGCAATAATGTCCTTAATTTGTTCCTGAGTATAATAAAAACCGTCGGATCCCATCTCGTGGAGTCTGGGCCAGCTTTTGCACTCAACCCGAAATCCCTGGTCGTCAACAAGATGCCAGTGGAACACGTTCATTTTTACGGCAGCCATGCCATCAAGATTGCGCTTTATAACTTCGACAGGTAAAAAATGACGGCTGACATCGATCAAAAGACCGCGCCATGGAAATCGCGGAGCGTCATTAACAGTTATGGTCGGAAAATAGTATCCGTCCTTATCGATGGATAATAGTTGTAAAAAGGTTTCCAGTCCGCGCAGTGCGCCTATATCCGTTTCTGCTTTTAGTTGCACCTGTTTATCTGTAATAATGAGTTGATAAGACTCGTCTTCGAACAGTTTTAATTCTCCGGTGCGCGATACGGTGATAACCATCTGTGGTTCGGAGGGATTGGATTGAGCGGTTATAAAATCCTGGGGCAGAAAGAGTCCGGTTCGTCCCGCCAGGCGGCGCAACATCCGTGTTGCGGCTTTATATAAGCGGGGGTTTGTTTTTCCTTCTGCTGAAAGACAAAATGAATCATCCAGTCTGAACTTGCCGCCGTCCAGGATGATTTCCCGGGGAACCGGCATCAAATTTAATGTACTCTCGGATGACGCCTGGATCGGATGATAAATCATTACGGTAAAAATACAAATTATTATAATACGGATGGTACTTTTTTTCATTAATAATTCCCTTTTAAAAAATGTTAGTAGTGTCAAAAGTTTTCAATTTTTTAAGAACGTTTTATTTTTATCAAGTTAAACACCTCAGGTGTTTTGTCTGGGAGAACTCTTTCTTTCACCAGACTTCGTCTGATGTTATTCATATTAAATCCCTCCGGGATTTCGAGACAAGATAATTGCCATTCACATATTCCCGGCTTATAACGCAAGAAGATTCCCTGCGCAATATGTGATCCTTTTATCCCTTTCATAAATCCCCGCAAGGGGATTAACATGAATAACATCCGGTGAAACCGGTTGACATAAGCAGAGCCTAATCTTACTAACCCTGAAGGGGTTAAATCAATCCAGATATTTCTTGTCAAAATCAATACCGTGTTCGATCAAAAGGTTTCGGAGTTCCTCTTCAA
>JAGLWX010000318.1 GCA_023133185.1 Fidelibacterota bacterium | reverse complement strand
CCGGCAGCATGAGCGGCGTGATGGTCTTAAGCTCTTCGAGCAAGCGTTTTGGAATCGGGCAACTCATAGGCGATTATGAAACTCACCGGGGCAAATGGGAACAGTACTCATGCCTGAATCTAATTGAAAATTTGACCGGTCTTGATAAGGGAATTATTATCGATTGTGGAATCGCTGATTTCACTATTGACGTTAACCGACAGATGCACGGGAAATTAATGGAACTTGGAATTCCACATGATTACTACGAACGACCCGGTGCTCACAGCTGGGACTACTGGGCCAATGCATTGGAATATCATATTATGTATTTTATAAAATTCAGAGATCGTTATCTGAATTCTGAAAATCGTCCTTAATCCACGAGAAGAACATCGGCGGTCATTTCCTGCGGGATTTCCATGCCAAGAAGTTTCAGAGCCGTCGGCGCTATATCGGATAATTTCCCTCGTTCAATCAGTTTTTTACCGGGCGAGTCATTGGCGACATAGATCAATTCAACGGGATTAACTGAATGACTGGTTTTCACCATTTCGGTTTCATCGTCCACCATCTGTTCCGAATTACCATGGTCGGCGGTTATGAAAATATGAGCGTCAAGTTCCAGTAGGCGTTTTACAACCTTGCCGACGTTCTCATCCACGATTTCAATCGCTTGGCGGGCTGCGTCAAAGTCGCCCGTATGTCCCACCATATCTCCATTGGCAAAGTTAATTACAATAAATTGATACGGATTGTTTTCAAGGCGTTTCAGAACCTCTTTGGTGACATTGTATGCGTCCATTTCCGGGTGGCTGGCAAAGGTTGCCGGATCAAAGCGGCTGGGGACTTCTACCTGGTCTTCATTGGGATAGGGCGTGGTAGATTTGCCGTTAAAAAAGCTGGTGACATGCCGGAATTTCTGGGTTTCGGCAATCCGCAGCTGCTTCAATCCCGCTTTGGCAATAACATCGCCTAAAAGATTATTCATCCCGCCGCCGGAGCTCATTGCCCCAAGCATGAAGTCGGAAAACTCATCGTAATATTGAGTAAATCCGACATATACTACATTAAGCTTTCGTTTCAGATTACCCGGATAATCCGGATCCGCAAATGCCATTGTCAGCTGAATTGCGCGATCCTGGCGATAATTGGTATGCAGGATAGAATCGCCGTCTTTTACGCTGTCATACCCACCGATTGCATAAGGAAGAATATATTCATCAAACATATCAACGCCGTCGGGGGTTTTGTCTTTTGCATAGGATTCTTGCACGGCGTCTTCGGCGGCAACCGCCTTTCGTCCTTCGGCATTTACGATACAGTTATAAGCAATATCAGTTAGTTTCCAGTTACGCGAGCGATCCATACCGTAATAGCGCCCCATTACCGTGCCGATCCGGCAATTGCCGACCTCCTGTATTATGGCATTCAGTTTGGCAATATACTCCAGTGTGCTGCGGGGCGGCGTGTCCCTGCCATCTAAAAACGGGTGGATGATAATCTCGCCACCGGGAAATTCATTGCGGGCGCGGCGCATAATTTTGAACAAATGTTCCTGGTGAGCATGTACTCCCTCGTCCTGCAGTAATCCGAACAGATGCAGACGGGAGTTGTTAGACTTCCAATTGTCAATCAGTTTTTTCCATTTCGGCGATTCGAATAACGTGCCATTAGAAAGCCCATCATCAATTCGTTTCAGCTCCTGGATAACAATCCTGCCGGCGCCCATGTTCAGGTGCCCGACTTCGCTGGAGCCCTGATAACCTTCCGGCAAGCCAACGGCTTCTCCCGAACAATTGAGCAGTGTCCAGGGATATTTTTCTTTATATGAATCTATATTGGGTGTTTTAGCTGCCAATACGGCATTTCCTTTGGGATTCTCGTTATAACCCCATCCATCTCTGATGATCACGGCAACCGATCGCATATTCAATCCTCTCTAACACGCTTATTATTTGCTATCTTCAAAATGATGCTTTCACAACCGGGTAAATATAACACCTCACGAGTAAAAAAGTAATGGAACATCTTAGAAAAAGTCTTTCTGTTGACTATGGATATTTATAACTTTCAAGGTTAACATGGTGAAGTTTTGAGTAGTGATTATCTGATTGTCAAAGGTGCCCGGGAGCACAATTTAAAAAACATAAACGTGAAAATTCCGAGGGAAAAGCTGGTGGTTATAACCGGTCTTTCCGGTTCGGGAAAATCATCGCTGGCATTTGATACGATCTATGCCGAGGGACAGCGGCGCTATGTGGAATCTCTGTCGGCATACGCCCGCCAGTTCTTAGGATTGATGGAAAAGCCCGATGTGGATTTTATCGAAGGTCTATCACCGGCAATCTCAATAGAACAGAAAGCGAGTTCCCGGAATCCCCGCAGTACCGTGGGAACTGTCACAGAAATCTATGATTAT
>JAGLWX010000317.1 GCA_023133185.1 Fidelibacterota bacterium | reverse complement strand
AAAGGCGAATACCGGGAAATTTTCAAAGAGGTGCGCCGGGAAGGATTTATTCGGGTCAGGGTTGATGGAAAGATCCACGAGATCGATCAAAGGATTAAACTGGATAAGAATAAAAAACATAACATCGAAGTTGTTGTTGACCGTCTTATTATTCAATCTACCGTAAAAGAGCGCTTAACAGAATCCGTTGAGCTGGCTCTTAAGATCGGTTCCGGTTTGATTATTGTATGGGTCAATAGCGAAGCTGAACACATTTATAGTGAAAACCTTGCCTGTCCCGACTGTAGGATCAGCTACGAAGAATTATCTCCCCGGATGTTCTCATTTAACAGTCCCTATGGAGCCTGTCCGACTTGTGACGGACTGGGAACCCGGATAGAAATTGACCCCGACCTAATTGTCCCTAATGATTCGAAAAGTTTATCCGAGGGAGTGATTGTGCCCCTGGGAGAACAGCCCCGGGGCAACTGGTATTCTGCAATTTTGAAAGGTTTAGCAAGACGTTATGATTTTGATTTTATCACACCTTTCAAAAAGCTTTCCGAAGAAGCCCGGCAAGCGCTATTGTACGGCACATCAGGAACCGTTGTGTCGATCAATTATAGGTCGGAACGACTGAGCGGAAAGTATAACGCGCCGTTCGAAGGTGTTATTCCCAACTTAAGCCGGCGCTATAAACAGACAAATTCCGCCGGAATCCGAACCTGGATAAACCAGTTCATGAACGTCAAGAAATGCAATGACTGCCACGGGGCGAGATTGAAAATAGAGAGCCTCTCTATAAAAGTCGGCGACCTTTCTATCAGTGAACTAACGTCTCATTCGGTAACCAAACTGAAGGATTTTTTCACCAAACTCAAATTGAACAATACCGAAAAACAGATCGCCCATCAAATTCTCAAAGAGATCAAAGAGCGCCTTGATTTTCTGGTTAACGTCGGCGTGGAATATCTGACACTCGACCGGTCCGCCCAAACACTTTCGGGTGGCGAAGCCCAACGAATCCGGCTGGCAACCCAAATCGGGTCTCAACTGGTTGGAGTCCTGTACATTCTCGATGAGCCAAGTATCGGACTTCACCAGCGTGATAATAAACGCTTGATCAAAACCTTATCGCATCTGAGAGACATCGGAAACACTGTAATTATTGTGGAACACGACCGGGAAACCATCGAGCATGGTGATTATATCCTTGATCTTGGACCCGGCGCCGGCGAAAGTGGCGGTTATGTTGTGGCGGAAGGCACTCCGGATGAAATACGCCGCAATGAAAATTCGCTGACCGGACAATATTTATCGGGCAAAAAACAGATTCCCTATAGTCCAATCCGGCGAAAGGGCAATGGCAAACAAATCTGCATTTGCGGCGCGCAAGGGAACAATCTGAAGAATATAAACGCCTATTTTCCGCTGGGTAAGTTTATCTGTATTACCGGCGTTTCCGGTTCCGGGAAAAGTACATTGATAAATGAAACCCTGTATCCAATTCTACATCGTCATTTTTATAGCGCTACTAAAACGCCGCTGAAATATGAACAATATTACGGCATCGAAAATATCGATAAAGTTATCGACATCAATCAAAATCCCATTGGGCGCACGCCTCGTTCCAATCCGGCGACATATACGGGAACGTTTGGAATCATCCGCGACCTGTTCAGTTCGCTAAAAGAATCAAAAATCCGCGGGTATCTACCAGGGCGATTTTCGTTTAATGTCAAAGGCGGACG
>JAGLWX010000316.1 GCA_023133185.1 Fidelibacterota bacterium | reverse complement strand
CTGCGGAACCGGTCCGGAATTCATCAGCTATCTCGCTAAAAGAAAAAGTCCAGAGTGATGGGGGGTCACGCTGGACTGGAGGGTAGTGAGGTTTGGGAATAAGTTCTTAAAAAATCTGCTATAATATATAAAATATAGCGCCATCATGAGTTGAGGCACGTCACATATTGTCCTGTTGACCTTTTTTATTTATTTGCCGGTATCCCAGTAGATAGAATCAAGATCTCCCTGGAAATAGGCGTGGTTGACATTACCGCTTTCATCAGGCACGTAATCCTCGAACTCTTCGTTAAATCGCCATATACCGATTAAATGATCCAACCCACCGGATGAATAATGTTCGGTAAGTTTATCGGGATTCTTGTGATGAAATGATACTTCAGCAGATTGGATTACCTTTGTCCAGATGCGAACCTCATCGATTGTTCCCACCCAGTAATTCCCAGGATTATTATTCACGCCCGGCGGATCATAATCAGCGCCTATCAGCATATTGCTCGATCCGATATCCAGATCGACGCTGTTCAGAGCTTTGGTTTTCAATAGCTTTCCATCGAAGTAAAATGTAAAAAAATTATCGGCTCTGGTCAGACAAAGATAATGACATTTTTCTTTACTCCAGTCAAGTCCATCAACATTGAAGAAGCCAAACCGTTGATCATCGATATAGACTGCAACCAAACTTGAATCGACAGGTCCCTGGTAAATTGCGATTTCATTGCCGCCATCATTATTCCCAAGCATCACCAACGATCGGGAAACAGCTGCCTGACCGGTATCGCCTGCCGCCCATATCTCAATTGTGAAATCCGACGATACCAGTGATTTCAATGTTGCTGAATTTGGTACTTTTAGGTAATGTCCACCCGAAAATCCCATAGATGCTATATGCTCCTCTGAATCATCACTACAGGAAAGGAAAAGAATTGCAATGACAATTACATAGAATATTCGTTCAGGAATCAGTCGCAGAAAATAACTTGATGTGTAAGAATTACTCATTTTTTATTATAAAATATTAACCGTTACGGTACTGTGTACGCCTGAACAATATTACTGGCTGTGTGTTTTCCGCCCCTGTCTGCTACGTACATACAATAGTAATAAACCACACCGCTCGGCAAGCCGCTTTCGGTGTAAGTGGTTGTGTTCTTATTTGTAATTTCTACTACTTTAACAGCTGTTGAACTTTCTTTTGTGAACTCACTTTGAACACTGCGATAGAGATCATACCGGGCAAAATCATCGTCCTGGTTCATCGTCCAGCTAAGTTGAATGGAAGAATTATCAGACCCCGAAAATGATAACGTCACGGGAGTCGGTTCTGAATTCAGAGTATCGCCCATAACATTACTGCCGGCTGATGAATTACCACGCGAATCAAATACATACACCCTGTAAAAGTACTGCTGTAGCTGGGTTGCCGGCTCCGGATCATCAAAAAGGGTATCCCTACGTGATGTAATTGTTCCGACTTGTAAATCGGACTTGTCAACATCGGGACTCGAATCATCACGATAAACTGCATAATATTGAAAATCGTCATCCTCGCGGTTCATAGTAAACCGGACTCGAAAATAGGAATCGTTAATAGCTTCAATATCAGTTATCTCAACTCGCTGAATATTTTTTGTCTGTACAGGCAATTCCGATTCCGCCATGTAGCCGAAGGTATCCGCTACAACAAATTTATAGAAATATTGGGTATCCAAAGTTAAATCGGTGTCGATATATTCCTTCAGACCAATTTCTCTAAAAATCAGTTTTTTATCAGCATACGTGGTATCAAAGTTCTCCGTTGTTGAGCGGTAAAGATAGTATGCGGCAAAATCATTGTCCGAATAGCTCTCCCAGGAAAGAGTTATATTGTATTTTCCAATGTCGCTTGCCGTTAGCGGTATTGCCTGAATACTCATGGTTCTGACATTTATCTCATTGCTCCTGGCAATATTTTCTTCACTGTCGATCAAATAAACGACGTAATAGTACAATTTATCCTGCTGAAGACCTTGATCGGTATAAACAGTATCTTCCTTATCACTGATAACCGTCACAAGATCATCACTGTCGGTTACGCCTGAATGGGTTGCCCGATACACCCGATATTCGCAGTCATCCTCTTCCCGGCTTTTTGACCAGCTCAAGCGGATCGAACACTTATCAACATCATCTCCAACAGGTACATTTAGAGAAATCGTGCCGATGCCGGCAGTCTCAACCTGGATAACGTTGCTTCCCGTTGCATAGCCTGCGTCATCAACAATAAAAACTTTGTAATAATAAGAGGTCAATGAGCTCAGGTTTCTATCAACGAACATACTGTTTTTTGCCGCGGTAATACCGACGGAATCCGACAAATTGCTCCCCACGTTAGAGTTTCGATTTCGATGGATTCGGTAATACTTGACGTCTTCGCCGGATTTGTACCACGAAATCGTCGCAGTGAATTTTGTCGCAGAATAATTTTCTTTCAGTACAACCGGGACGGGAAGCTTTGTTTTGGCGCTGACAACATTGCTGGCGCTGTACAGACCAAGGGTATCATGCACTTGCAGGCGGTAATAATACACTGAATTCTCATCCAATCCCCAGGGCGTCACCCAGCTTGAATCGTAATTACTGCCAACATCGATGTAACTACTCTGATTCTTATTCGAAAGGACGATCACAAGCGTTTCCATATCATTCCATTGATCTACGGTATTGCGATACAGACGATATTCCTGAAAATCTTTATCAATACTGGGATTCCAACTCAACGTTATAGAATGTTTTCCGACATTTTCCGGTTCTGACAATCCGGAAGCAACCGGCGCTTTTCCGCGGTTATCGACGATACAATAGATAGTATCAGACATACCTATATTATCGGAAGCATCGTATGCCTGTGCGACAATGATATGGCGCGTTGAGTCTTCTTCGGCTGTTGTGTCCCAATGAAACAGAAAAACAGTTCGCGATTCAGCGCTGGCTTCCTTCATCCGACCGTCTATAAAAAAATACACGGTAACGACACTCTCATTATCCGTGGCAGTACATTTGAGAGTATGCTTTCCGAAAATCGTTTGATTATCGGTCGGGGTTGTTATCGTAACTTCCGGTGATTCATGGTCGCCCTCATCCTCGCCGCACCCGATCAGGAGTAAAATTCCTGTAATAACAATAAATATGAACAGATTAATTCGTTTGTGAATCACAAATCCCTGTAAATTCTACTTAGATGTTGACCGGCTTCATCGAAGCTATCAACAATCATCTTCAGTTTTTCAAGATCAACACCGTATTTTATAAAGCCCGCGATCTTACCTTCCGGTGAAATCAAAATCTTCTTTTCCAGATCGCCTCTGTCATTAAAATACAATTCATACCTGCCGACGAGTTCATTCTTGCCGCTATAAACAAAGGCTTCGATTATCTGTTGGTTTCTGACTTTTTCATACTGAAAGTGATAGCGGTAAAAAACATTCCCGGCGTCCTGCATCACAATCAGATCACTCATTAAATCTTTATCTTCGTAAAGACATTTGACTATCCAGTCCTGCTCGATACGATCAAACTGCAAATAGAAATAATCAGGATGCAGATCCGTTAATTTTCCACCTCCGATTAACTCTATACGCTGCTCCAGGATCATATTTTTCACGCCGTATGTAAATACTCCCTCAGCGATTACTTTTTTATTATTGTCAAGATAGTCAATTCGATGGACAATCTTGGCAGGATCCGTAAATACTTTAACATGAGGCGAAGGTCGATTTCCGTCATCATCGATATAATTCACCCGCTTATTATACAAAATATCCCAGTAGCTTGCATACAGGAAAGCCAATTTCTCTTCGGCTGGTGAATCCGCTTTCTGTTCACCAAAGAATTCAAGTGATAATAAATTCCCATGTTTATCAAATGTGCCCCTGAAATGAGGCTGGCTCTGAGCTTTTTCCGGATCAATCTGATCTCCTAAAAGATCATTAGCCCGGTATTTCGTCGCATAATAACGGACGATTTGATCGTCCTGTGAATCTCCGGGCATGCCTGTACCTGTCTGTCCTGGTGATTCCGAGGCACCGGATTTTACAGAATTTTCTGTTGATCGGGATTGAGTATTACGCTTAATATCACTCAGAGTCTGCTCGTCCAGAAGAATGACTGCATTCAGCAAATCAATCTTGAGATGGGGACCGCCCCGGTCGCGATAAGACGGTAGAAACTGCACAGGCGTATTCAGTACAACCGGTCGTCCACCGGGATTGAGCGGCTTGACCTTTGGAGTGGAGGATTGCATTTCAGTCTGCTGTCCCGTAGAGTCTTCAGATTTTTCTTTTTTCAGTAATTTCTTAACTGTCCCGCATCCTGTAAGACTGATACACAAGGCTAAAACTATGATTCTTTTCATGAAGTTGATCCCGGATTTATTGATTCATTATAACATGATTTATAAATAACAAAACATTCGGCAATTTTGCAAAGAATATCCGGGATATTAATTGGTAGAAAGGCTGATCGAACTGTATAAATAACTAAAAAAATCATCAATCCTGGTCAAGTTGAAATTTATCTGAGACATCACTCCAATACTCCAGTACTCCATCTTGTCCATTGTTTCAATCCTTGGCTCAGGGTGCTCCCGGGAAAACATGATGTTATCTCAATTTTTATTTTAATCAATATCTCAAGTGAAATGTTCAGCCGAGTTTAATGTCGCGCAATTTTGAGCGAATTTCATGGCGCTTTTTCTGAAGTTGAGACAGTTCCAAAACAAGCGGCTCTGTATCTTCATCGTTCTTTTCGGCTTCTTTGATCTTTGTCCGTAATTCTTTAATCGACTTTTCCAGTTCATCCGTCATCAACACCGTCATACAGTCGATCGCCAGTTTCATCAAATCCTCTTCATTCAGATGTTCCGGAAGTGATTCCGCATCGAGGATCAATCGTGACAGGTAAAACTTCTCCTGATCAGACCAATCCCGATCGAACAGACTGGCAGGCGTGATGGCTTGATTTTCCCGAACCCGTTTATACAATTCCTTTGCAATAGGCGTTATAACAGAGTGTTTATAAACTTTCAGAGGGACTTTGCTCGTAATAAACTCAACAATCTCTTCAAAATCGGTAAGAATCAGCTTTGACAGTTCAAATTCAGCCTTATCGGTAGCGGTAACAATTTGCAATTCCGGAGATCCGGATGATTTGCTTTTATTATCCGCTCCGGTTCCCCGCCGTTTTTGCTGATAAACCCTGCGAATCTGACTAAATATTCTTTCTTCCCGCAGATTCAATTTTTCAGCTACCTCTTTTACGATAAAGTCACGGGTCACCGGATTTTTTACCTCGCTAATCTCTGCAATAAGAGTCTCGACAAAGCGTGTTTTTGAGGCGGGAGTTTTTAAATCCGCCTGATGATTCCGGATATAATGATCGATAAATTCCGGCGCTTCCTGCTGTAACTTTTGGAATGCTTCAACGCCTTTATTTTTCAAATATGAATCAGGATCATCATCGGCAGGCAGCTGTACTGCCCGAACATCAAATCCCTCTTTAAGCAAAATGAATCCAGCCCGCTCCGTTGCCTTTTGTCCGGCATCATCACCGTCATAACACAACAGGGTCCGGGCGGTAAATCGTTTCAATGCCCGGGCATGATGAAAATTCAGCGCTGTGCCGGATCCTGCCACAACATTTTTTATTCCCGAAGAATAAAACCTTAGAAAATCGGTATATCCCTCAACCAGCACAACCTCTTTTTCCTGTTGAATGGCGGTTTTCGAGTGCTCCAATCCGTAGATAGTACCGCTTTTAAAATAGATCGGCGTCTCGGGCGAGTTCATATATTTGGCGTCTTCATCGGGATCCATTGTCCGTCCGCCGAAGGCGACTACCCTGCCGGAAACATTACAGATCGGAAACATGATCCGGTTCCGAAAGCGATCCAGAAAACGGTTTTTGTCTTTTGATTTTATAAACAACCCGGATTTTTCCAGCACTTTGGAATTGAATCGTTTTAAATCGATTTGATTGTACAACCCATCCCACTCGTCAAGTGCAAATCCAACGGAAAATTGTTGAAGAGTATTCTTATCAAAACCTCGCGATTCCAAATAATCGAGAGACTTTTTACCTTTTGAAGAGTATAACTGTTTCTGATAATAATCGCTTGCAATTTCGTGTATTTCATATAGCAGCGCTGTTTCGCCCTTTTGGAAATCATCGGCGCCTTTTTCCCATTCGATCTGAATACCGTAGCGCTCGGCTAAACGTTTGAGCGCCTCCACATAGTCGATACTTTCGTGTTCCATTACAAAGGTAATAGCATTTCCGCCCTTCCCGCACCCGAAGCAGTGAAAAATACCCATGGAAGGATTTACGCTGAATGAGGGCGTTTTTTCTTCATGAAACGGGCACAAACCAAAGTAGTTGCGCCCTCTCTGTTTCAGTTGGACTACGTCGGATACAATTTCCAGAACGTCCGCCCGGTTTTTGATCTGCTCAACTGTTATTGAAGGTATTCTTGCCAAAACTCTATTCCCGATGGATATTTATTTCAATCTATAATTCAACAATGGTTGCTCCGGTTCCACCCCGGTCAAAATTTTCGAAATAGAACTTACGGATACCGGGAGTACTTTTCAATACTTCATGGGTCATTTTTTGAAGAGCGCCGGTGCCTTTTCCGTGAATGATCTGGATCTGGTTCAGTCCTGCCAGCAGCGCCCGATCCAGAAACTTCTCCAACGCATCCCGGGCTTCATCCAGGCGCAACCCCCGTAAATCCAGTTTATATGACACGATTTCATCAACTGTCACTGAAGCGCCTACCCGCCGCGTATCTTTCTCTTTCTGAATCTGAACGGCATGCAATGTATTCATCGAAACCCACAGTAGTTTCCCGTTGATATTCACAGCCGCTTTCTTCTTTCCGGCTTGAATTTCAACTATCTGACCGGTTCCTGTGATGTTATCAATTTTAACCCAGCCGCCAACTTCAATTGCACTTCTCACAGAAGTTACAATCGGAGTTTTTTTCTTCTCTATTCGTTTGCGGGCAGACTGCTGTACGGTTTCAAGTGTCTTTTTTGCTTCGATAATTGTTTCCCGCGAGGCGTCTTTTTCGCGAATGTCTTTTACGGCATGTTCAATCTTCGAACGGGATTCAGTGACAAT
>JAGLWX010000315.1 GCA_023133185.1 Fidelibacterota bacterium | reverse complement strand
ATCCGGACCCGGACAATATTATGAACGCCAGTATATTCGATATTGCCGAATTATATCAGGATAAAATATTGCGGGAACTGGGTCGTAAAATGGTACAGGGGCAGACTGGTTTTATGAATATTATTGAACCTGTTACAGGCCGGGAGGTTTACCTTTGTTTTGCACCATTTCCATCAAGTGATTACTCAATGGGTATCGTGATACCCGCTAAAGAACTGTTTGCGGATCTGAGCCATTTGAACCGCAGTGTGGTAGTGATTGGTATTTTGGGCTTGCTGGCGCTGTTTGGTGTCATCTCGTTGATCTCCGGACGGATCACAAAACCAATCCGGCTTCTGTCGGAGGCGACGTCGCAAATCGGGCAGGGCGATTTCAATGCTGCATTGCCTGTCATCGATTCACATGATGAAATCGGACAATTGATGCGTTCCTTTCAGAAGATGCAGACAGCTCTGTCAGAATATATTGAAAACCTGAAAGTGACAACGGCTGCCAAAGAAAAAATCGAAGGTGAACTGCGGATTGCCCACGATATTCAGATGGGGATTATTCCAAAGACTTTCCCACCCTTTCCCGATCGGAACGATGTGGATATTTATGGTCTTTTGGAGTCTGCAAAAGCCGTCGGCGGTGACCTCTATGATTTCTTTCTGCTGGATGAAGAACACCTTGGCGCGGCGATCGGAGATGTTTCCGGGAAGGGTGTACCGGCTTCACTATTTATGGCGATAACCCGAACATTACTAAGAGCTAAATCAATGAATATGAAGGATGTCAGTCCGGGGAAAATCATCACCAGTATGAACTGTGATTTATGTACTGATAATGACGCAGCGATGTTTGTGACTTTTTTTTACTTAATATTGAATCTGAAGACTGGTGAACTGGAATACTGTAATGCCGGCCATAATCCGCCCTTTATTTTGGATGAAACCGGCGAAATAACAGCGCTTGATACAATACATGGTTATCCACTTGGAGTAATGGAGGCAGAGCCTTATCGGTCGGAAAAAATTCAGCTGAAACCCGGATACAGAATCCTGTTATACACCGACGGTGTCACCGAAGCTGAAAATGAAGCGCGGGAGCTATTTGAAGAGGAGCGTTTACTGGTAACATTGAAGAAGATAAAGGATATAAAAGATCCGAAAGAAATCACTCTGTCCATAAAAAGTGCGGTAAAGGGATTTACACTTGAAGCGGAACAATCCGATGATCTGACCATGTTAGTGATTACTTATCTCGGGAGAAATTTTAATCAGGAATAATTTTTATTAATAACGGAGGAAAAAATGGAATTAAAATCCTATCAGGAAAATAACGCTATTGTAATTGAAATTATTGGTCACCTGGATACAATGACAGCACCGGAATATGAAAAAGAGATGACCGAAATGATGAAAGGTG
Organism: Fidelibacterota bacterium; assembly: GCA_023133185.1. Classification (GTDB taxonomy): domain Bacteria; phylum Fidelibacterota; class UBA2242; order UBA2242; family UBA2242; genus UBA9312. The sequence goes on along the minus strand of JAGLWX010000315.1, from coordinate 5,193 downwards.
ACAGTAAGATATTTATCGCTGACTGTACACAACTGGATTATATATCCAGCAGTGGACTGCGGGTACTGCTGATGACCCTGAAAAATATTAAAAATAAAGGCGGTAAATTTATCCTGTTTGGAATGCAGGAATCGGTTTTTGAAGTATTCAAGATTTGTCGTTTTGACAACCTCTTTTCAATTGTGCCGGATAAGCACGAAGCATTAAAACGGTTAGCCGGTTAAATAATTCAAGTTTTTAATAAACATTAGGAGGAATCAATGGGTAAAAAAGAAATGCGTACTGCAATAATTGTATTGCTGGCTGCGCTCGTCGTTGTCTTAATTTTGTTGAGATTGTTCAACGTTTTTCCCCCGCCTGATCAAACAGCCGGGACCATCGGCGATGTCGAAAAGGTGGACCGTTTTCGGGGACAACAAATGAGAATGGAAGATATTAAATGTGATGACCCGGAAGTTGCGAAATTTATCCAGGGTGCCGAGTTTCAGAATTTGTTGAAGGATGAAAATTTTAGAGCATTATTGGCAAATCCGGACCAGATCAAGTACATCGTCTTAGCCCTCGATGTGTCACAGGTTTTTGATCAGGCAGCTCAAAATTTCAGTAACTTTCTGGAGCAGGGTGATAACGCCAAATTATGGTTCGAAAGTGCGGAATTTCAGCAATTTCAGCAGAATTTTAGTCAACTGTTACCGTCAGATGCTCCTGAAATAATATCGCCAAACGCCCAGGATATTCAGAAACTTCTCTTTAATTCGGATTTTCAGTCTTTAATAATGAATTTTAATTTCAAAGCAGTTTATAATCAGGATATTCAGGGAATTTTCGGCGCTGACTTTTCTAAATTACTGGGAGGCACTTTTCAGACAATCCGACCGGGAGATGACGCTCCCACGAGTATTGATTTCAATAATACGGAATTTCAAGTCATTATTTTGAGCCAGGATTTTCAAAAATTTATCTTTTTAAACCAGGATATTCAAAAATTGGTTATGAACCAGGATTTTCATAAAATATTCATGAGTCAGGATTTCGAACAGTTTGTCAGAAGTGCGGAATTTCAGAATGCTATCAAAAACTCTGAAGTTAATAAAGTGTGGTGACTTTAAGGAAAATAGCCCGACTGTCTGATATAAATTGTAATTTTTATAAACGAGAATATTCTTGAAAAATATCTTATTTGGATTACTGATTCTTATTGCCAGCCTCTCTGCACAGAAGCTGAATCAACTCAAAACCGATGATCTGAACCTGGTCTATTACAGTAATGCGCATCAGTACATTACACCCCATTTGGCGAGATGCTATACCAATACGGTGAATTATTATCGTGGCTTCTGGCAGTGGGAACCCTACGAACCGATCACGATGTTTCTTGAAGACTTTGGCGATTGGTCTAATGGCGGCGCCACGGCGGTCCCACGGAATTTTATCTATATCTCCATGGCGCCCTATCTCTATATTTTTGAGGTCGCATTTGCCAATGAGCGCATGAGTCTGTTGATGAACCATGAACAGGTGCATATTGTCGCCATGGATCAATGTTCCCAGCGTGAACGGCTCTGGCGGAAGGTGTTCGGCGGGAAGATCCAGCAAATTCCCAAACATCCCATCTCAATGCTTTACGCCTATCAGACCGCTCCGCGGAAATTTTCACCGCGCTGGTATCATGAAGGCATTGCAGTATTCATGGAAACCTGGATGAGCGGCGGTGTCGGGCGGGCGCTGGGCGCTTATGATGAAATGGTATTCCGTACAATGGTTTACGACAACAGCTATATTTATCACATGGTCGGGTTGGAATCCGAAGGAACCGCGATCGATTTTCAGGTGGGAGCCAATTCCTATCTCTATGGCGCCCGGTTCTTTAATTATCTCGCTAACCAGTATAGTCCGGATAAACTTATCGAGTGGGTTAACTATCGTCCGGGCAGCAAGCGCTATTTTTCACGGCAGTTCAAAGAGTTATACGGGAAACCGCTGGCTGATGAATGGACAAAATGGATCAGTTTTGAAAAACAGTGGCAGCAGGAAAATCTGAACCGAATCCGCAAAAACCCGGTGACCGATTTTCGTCCGATTATTCATAATAACGTTTTAGGCAGTGTTTCCCGGTCATATCTTGACAATGACAAACAGATTCTGTACACCGGCGTGAAATTTCCCGGGCAAATTGCTCATATTGCCGCTATCGATCTGAAAACCGGCAGACTGCGGAGGATTTGTGATGTTAAAGGCGCATCTACATATTATGTGACCAATCTGCTGTTTGATAAGGAAAATGAGCGACTGTTTTTTACAACGGATAATTTTAAATACCGTGACCTGAATGTTGTCGATTTGAAAACCCATAAAAGCCGCCGGTTGATTACTGATGTCAGAACCGGTGACCTGGCGCTGAATCCCATCGATAAGATAATTTTCGGCGTTCGTCATGAAAACGGTATTTCCACGATCGTGCAGATAGCGCCGCCTTACGACGATTATAAAGCGTTGTTTGCGTTTCAGTACGGTACTGATCTCTACGATCTGGATATTTCTCCCGATGGTCACTACATCACCGGGGCGCTGACCTTTGTTGACGGAAATCAGAAACTGGTCCGGTTTAAGGTCGCCGACCTTGAGAATTACAAAGCGGATTATGAGGAACTTTTTGATTTCCAGATGAATTCACCGGCAAACTTTGTCTATTCACCCGATGGGCGTTATATATACGGAACCTCCTACTATTCCGGTGTCTCAAATATATATCGCTATGATTTTGACCTTAAAGATATGTCGATTCTGACAAATGCCGAAACCGGATATTTCCGCCCTTTGCCGTTGAACGGGGATTCGCTGATCGTGTTTAAATACACTTCAAAGGGATTCATCCCCGGGTGGATTGAGGATAAAACAATAGACAATGTCGCGGCGATTCACTTTCTGGGTCAGTCGGTATATGAGAAATACCCATATGTCGCAGATTGGCATCCCGGTAATCCCGGTGATGTTCAGCTGGATAGTCTGATCCGGTATAAGGGAACATACCACAGCCTGAAAAATCTGCATCTTACAGCGGCATATCCGATTATTGAAGGTTATAAAGACGCGGTAGCAGCTGGTTACTTTTTTGAAATTAAAAACGACATCGGCTATGATGGATTGACCGCAACGGTGTCCTATTCACCCGGCGGCGATTCGCTGGATAATAATGAACGGCTGCATCTGGATCTGAGCATTCGTCACTGGCGCTGGGAACTAAACGCCAAATACAATGCTGCCGATTTCTACGATTTGTTCGGTCCGACAAAAACCAGTCGTAAAGGTTATTACGTGGGTATGAATTATAGTAAAAACCTGATTTACGACACACCGAGAACAATGGATATTTACTGGCGCTTCGGTGGCTGGGGCGGACTGGAAACGCTGCCGGATTACCAGAATGTGGCGGCGAATTATGGGCACTATTTCTTCAATAATCTGACCCTTTCATACAAGTATATCGAAAAATCACTGGGTGCCGTGGATGGTGAGAAGGGCTATGCGCTGCAGTTGTTATCATTAAACAATCTGGCAAATCAACAGCTTTTCCCACGTTTTGTCGCAACACTGGACTACGGTGTTCCGCTGCCTATTAATCATACTTCAGTATGGTTGAGATCAGCAGCCGGCGTTTCACCTTCCGAACATAATGAACCCTTTGCCAATTATTACTTCGGAGGTTTTGGCAACAACTGGATCGACCATCAAACTGCTAAACGCTACCGTGAATATTATGCATTTCCCGGCGCTGACCTGAACAGTATCGGTGGAACAAATTTCGCTAAACTAATGGTGGAACTTAATCTGCCGCCACTACGATTTCGTCATATCGGTATTCCGGCAATGTATCCTCGTTGGCTGCGCAGTTCGGTTTTTGCCTCGGCGATTGTCACCAATCTGGATGATAAAAACTTGACCCGGCATGTTCAGAATATAGGCATTCAGGCGGATATGGAAATAGTCCTGTTTTCACTGTTCAAGACAACGATTTCCGTTGGCTACGGCTATGCTGTCGAGGGTGGTAATAAACTCGGCAATGAACTCATGGTTTCGCTGAAAATATTATGATCTTTGTTCTCAAATTATCCATCAGTTTCCTGCCGGTTCTGGTATTTCTGCTGATGCTGATTCTGATGGACAGTTATAAATTGCTGAAACCGTTGATCGTTATACTGACGATACTATACGGAATTTTCGCGGCAGCCTGTGCATTTTTCTTTCAGCGGCAATTGAGAGTGTCTGGGCAGGAATTGATCTTGATCTGGGGACCATTAAGCGAAGAATTTCTCAAGGCGCTGTTACCAATTCTAATGCTGAAATGGAAACGGGTTGGTTTCATCGTTGACAGTGCGATTATCGGTTTTGCCAGCGGCGCCGGATTTGCGCTTCTGGAGAATTTTCTTTACCTGATTACCATCCAGGATACAAATCCGTTGTTGTGGATCGTCCGTGGTTTTGGCACAGCAGTTATGCATGGCGGTACGACCGCACTACTGATGATCATATCCGCATATTTCTGTGAACGATTCAGATCGCATAAAATGATTTATTTTATACCGGGTTTTTTAATTGCGCTTATCATTCACCTGGTATTCAATAAAGTGCTGGTCAGTCAACTACTGCCCTCAGAATATGTAACGGCGGGTCAGCTGGTGATTTTACCATTATTAATCAGCGCTGCCTTTACGCAAAGTGAAAAATTCCTGCGTGACTGGATGGAACAGGGGCTGGAATCCAGCGTGCGTCTGCTGAATGCGATTCGCAAAGGCAAATTCAGCGATACAAAATCCGGTCAGTATATTTATTCACTGCGGGAGCATTTGCCGGTGGAGGTTGTCGCTGATATTTTCTGCTATCTGCAAATTTATCTCGATCTCACGGCGCAGGCGAAAGCCAACCTGATGCTGCGGGAACAGGGCTTTCCGGTTCAGCCGGACCCGGATGTCGAAAACCGTTTTACTGAATTGAAGCAGCTGGCAAAGAATATTGGCAAGACCGGACAACGGGCGATGGCGCCGTTATTGAAGTCCAGTCCGCGGGATCTCTGGCAACTGTATTACCTTGAAAAAAATAATTAAACAGGTTAACTCATGAGTCCGAAATCCATGACCATCAAACAGAAAGAGAAAGCCATCCTGCTGGGATTGATTTTTGGTGCACTGGCGATGG
>JAGLWX010000314.1 GCA_023133185.1 Fidelibacterota bacterium | reverse complement strand
GAATATGGGGCGTTTGGCATTTTAAAACACATCACTTTCAAACCGCTATATATTTTATTAGTTATACTCACTTTCAAATTAGCACTATCCACCAAATGCCCTATATTTATTGTTGTTGTACTGCGCACTATTTTTCACATATCAAAATTCTCAATAATTCATATAACCAAGTTCCTATTAAACTCATTACTATACCTGCCAAAAATGTTAAAAAAAGTGATAAAACTGGATTTGTTTTTACAAATTCATTTATCTTTTGAAATCTATTTTTCTTAATTCTCTTTATTTCTTTTTCAACCGTATTAATTATTTTATCTGGGACTTTCTGGTCAATTTGCCCACTTAATTTATGTTTACATTCGATGCAAATCTTTGGTTTATCAAGCGAATATATTAACTCAGTTTTATTACCATTCATATCAAATAAACACTTTCTTGTATCATCATGTGTGAAATTCGTTTTTTCGTATTGAACAGGTATACGATTTCCATACATAAGATAAACTAACGAATATCGATAAATATTCCTTAATATATAATTTTCAAGTTTTATAGTTTCATATCGCATATATTCTAACACATCAGCAAATGTAATACAAATCCTGTTACCACTAAAACGTCGTGCATAATATTTATCTTCAAGAGGTACATTAGTTATAGCAATAAGAAAATCAAAACCCGAATTAGTTGGTAATTCTTTTTCAATTGTTTTATCGCTATATCCCCAAAATTCAGTATCAGAGTCAAGTTTTATTTTATATTCATCAATTGATTTGTCAACTTCAAAGATGCTAGATTTCCATTTAATTATCTTGCTAAATCCTATTTTAAATGGGATGTATCCTAAAGTTGCTATTTTAATCTTTAGCTTTTCCATTTTGTTTCCTTTTTTCTAATAACGATTAATAAAGTCATTGTTCTTATCACTCCATATCAGCAGGATAAATACATTGTGATTATCCACACTATACGCTTAAAAATAGTTTTTCCATAAACAAACTTTCAATCCGGTTTTGCAGAGTTCGATTCACACTTATATGCTTTACCTTATCATCACCATTTTACTGGTCTTGGCAAATGTCTTAAACTGACTTCTGGCAACAATCCTTAAGAAATACAAGCCGCTTGCCGCCAATCTCCCCTGCTCATCTTTACCATCCCAGACCAATGTATAGTATTTGGCTTCATGACGATTATTAGTCAGCGTCTTAACTTTTCTTCCGAGCAGATCATAGATATTGATCAAGACGTCGCTTTGTATCGGAATGGCATATTCGATCACTGTTTGTGAATTAAACGGATTGGGGTAATTCGGAAACACTTCAAATTTATCAGGTATGAGCTGAAACCGGGTTGTGATTACACCGGACAATACCAATGCACCAGTTTCGTTAATGCCCTCAATACCAATGGTAATATTAACCGGATTTCGCTGCTTTGACTCGACGGTAAATATCACAGGAATATTGGATAATTCTTCGTTAAACGAATAATGAACGTACTCGGAACGATTGCTGTCTATACAGTCGGCATAGAATTCAAATGTCAAATCCGTGGGTTTAGACAGAGATTGTTGTTTTTTGTTTATGGTAATGATTTCAGGATCATATTGAAACACGATACGCTTTCCGGCGGATGCCCGGGAATGAATAATCAGATCATTGCCTTTCTGCTCAGTCGTGAAACCGCCGCCGAATGATAATTGAGGCATCGTAACAGCATGTTTTCCAAGTACTACAAACCAGTTCCACATTCTGCCGAATGTCATGGCGTCTTCGATATTGAATAGACTATCTGTGAGAGTAATGAAGTGCGGTATGTTTCCGGTAACCGGACCCAATTCATATTTATAGTCTTTGCTGTACCAGCCATTGGCGAACAGCGTTAGGTCATCAAAATCAACCTGATCATTGCCGTCAAAATCACCGGAATAATTGACGCAAACCGTAACTGTGTCATTATCCAACGGGCTTCCTTCAAAGGCGTCATTTTGATTGCCGTCCAGACCATAACCATAAGCATTTGTTATCTGATCAGCGGATAGAATTAATGATATTGTATCTCCTGATACAAACGAATTTTCCGGGTAGATAGAGACGTCTTGATTATTGTTTAGAAACTGTAAGTCACAAGTCAGGTTTTCCTCTATGGCGCTGCTAAGGGCAAGCCCCGTACTGAATTGTTCAATATTTAGTGCCTGGGAGAATCTCAACTGAATCGTATCAAGCGGCGATATGATCGTGCTGTGAGATATAAGTTTCGGATAAGTAACATATATTGTGAACAGTCCAGCGCTGATCGCTTCATCAGATAATCCAACACTATCGGTAACGGCTATTTTAATTTTACATTGGTCGGATGGTGTATTGGGAATCAACCAGGAATATTCGCCATCATTGGATTCATTTTCAGAGATTGAAATCCAGGTGTCACCGGCGTCGATAGAATAGGCTAAATCAATTGATTGAATTGCGACATTATCAGAAGCAGTCCAGAAAATTGATCTTGTACTCATAATCTCGAAACTCGAATCTGAAAACATTGACAATAAATCAACTTCAGGTGGGGTATTGTCCGTTACCGAGAATAACGGACTAAATTCAGCGCCTGTATTAAAATAAATATCCTTAGCTTTAACCCTTATTGTAGCGCTATCGGTAACACCTGAAGGAATCTGAAATGTAAAATAGTTTGTATCCGGCGAAACTACTCCCATAGTTCGTCCACTATATCCCCCATCTTTAGAGTAGGACACAATAATACAGTCTAATTGGATATTGTCGGTTGCCACCCAGGTAACAGTAATATCTTCATATTCAGGTATTGAGAAGCCTTCTTGTGGTGTTAAGACTGATACTACAGGTCGTGTGTTATCAAAAATGGAAAATATACCTGAGGTATCTGAGGCAATATTGTTCTTATAATCACTTACTACAATACTCATACGACAATTTGATGATATCACGCTATCTGGAACTTGCCATTCGTAAGAACCACTATTTGCATCAACACTATCAATAAATTCAAACTGAGCCAAAATATCTGGGGCGAAGTAAATCTTTGCCCAGTCTAAGGCGATATTATCGTTCGCTTCCCATTGTATTTCTATCAAATCGTCTGTTCCATAGCGATATCCACTACTTGGAATTGATAAGGTCACTACAGGTAAAATAGAATCTGGTACTATGTGGTATAGAGATTTGATTTCAGTTTCGGTCAAAGCTCTGTCATGAATATAAACATCATCAATTTTGCCCTTGAAAAAATAAGATTCTGAATGAGTCTTTCTTCCTATATAAAACGGAGCAATCGTATTATAATCTACATTGGGACCATAGGGAGAAATTATATCACATTCAGCTTTAACACCGTCAATGAATATTTTAATTGCATCTGTTGACTGCTCTGCTCCTGAATTCCAGATTACATTAAGCAAATGCCATTTATTATCACTTATAGCATTTTTTGTAATATGATTAAAACTGTGAGTTGGAGAACCATCAATCTCAAGTCTTCCATGAATTTTATCATTGGGATCGAAATATGTACTCCAACCGTCTGCGCTTGGTAGATCTTTAGTAATCATTGGGGATACACCACTTCCGGTATATTGAAACCATAATGAAACAGACCACTGGTCACCTGGTCCGGCTATATTAAAAGTCTCATTATTCCCGCAATCTATATAATTATCAACACCATCAAAACTATAAGCATTATTCTCATCCTCAAATCTATCAGAAGTCAATGTCGCACCATATACTATACCATCATTCCCATTCCCACTTTTATCACTGGCGTTGCCGTTGAAGGGATAATAAGCAACAAGACCAACATTGATTTCTGATTCTAATTTAATCAACCAGACATCACTACTGCCAGCACCATATGACTCTGTTTTTCCAGCAAGGATATAGCCACCATCTGTCGTTTGCTGGATTGAATACCCTCTATCATCACCGCTTCCGCCAAATGTCTTATTCCATTTTTCATTTCCATCTGAATCGGTTTTAATTACCCAAACATCATATCCACCAGCGCCATACGAATCCGTATAGCCTGTAATTATGTATCCATCATCCAGAGTTTGATGAACTGATTCTGGATGATCCCAACCACTTCCCCCAAAAGTTTTATCCCAAATCTTGTTTCCGCTTTCATCGGTCTTGACGAGCCAAAAATCTTCTGAACCGGCTCCATAAGATCTTGTAAATGCGGTGAAAATATAACCGCTATCGCTTGTTTGTCTAACACAATAGGCCTGTTCATCATTACCTGCTCCATATGTTTTATCCCATTCAATGCTACCCTGACTATTAGTTTTAATTAATAAAACATCTTGTTGACCAGCACCATAAGATTTCGTTACCCCACAAACTATAAAGCCGCCATCCAAGGTTTCCTGAACGCAATTTCCACCGTCAATTGAACTACCTCCATAGATTATTGTCCATAGAGAATCTCCTAATGAATCTGTTTTTATGAGCCATAGATCCGCAAATTCACCTCCAGATCCATAAGAAATTGTAGAACCCGCAATAATGTATCCACCATCGGAAGTTTGTATCACAGATTTACTATCCTCACCTTTACTACCTCCGTATGTTTTTGTCCAAATAGTATCACC
>JAGLWX010000313.1 GCA_023133185.1 Fidelibacterota bacterium | reverse complement strand
CATGAATCAAAAGAAGAACCTGGGATTGGTAATGGGCGCCACAAAGCCGGAACAATTAGTTGACATCCGGAAAAAATTCCCTGAACTGCCCTTTTTGATTCCAGGCGTCGGAAAGCAGGGTGGCGGCGTCGAAACGGCTGTTTCCGTATGCCGTGAAAATGGTCTGGGGCTGATAAACGTTTCCCGCAGTATTCTTTATCCGTCGGAAGGCACCTTCCCGGAAAATGTTCGGACGGCGGCGCAATATTACAGTCAATTATTTAAAAAATAAGGGCTACAAATGAAACAGGAATCCAATGTTGATATTTTAAAGGACTGTGGCGCGATCTTGCACGGTCATTTCTTATTAACTTCCGGTCGCCACAGTGATACCTATGTGGAAAAATTCAAGTTATTACAATATCCGCTTTTAACCGATAAACTCTGTAAATCCATTGCAGAGCATTTTGAAAGCACCAAACCTCACGTAATTGTCGGCGCTGCAACCGGTGGAATCATCATCAGCCACGGAGTTGGTCGGGTTCTCACCACCCGCAGTATCTTTGCTGAACGTGAAGAAAATAATCTGGTGTTCCGCCGTGGCTTTGCCATTAAAAAAGGCGAACGGGTTTTAATTGTTGACGATATCATCACAACAGGTGGTTCAATCATCGAACTGATTGATCTCGTCGTCAAAAGCGGCGGCGTTATCATGGGTATTGGTGCGCTAATCGATCGCAGCGGCGGTAAAATCGATTTCGGGTTTCCTTTTTATTCACTAGTATCACTTGATATTCCTTCATATGAACCGGAAAAATGTCCGCAATGCGCCGACGGCATTCCCATAACCACCAGAGGCAGAACAGGTAAAAAATGATCTTCTGCAACCTGGGAAGCGGAAGTAAGGGTAACAGCACATACGTACAGGGCAGCGGTTCGGCTCTACTAATTGATCAGGGTTTTAGCGTAAAAAATTTGCTTCTCCGAATGGAAACTGTTGGACTGGACGCCAATAAAGTCGGCGCTGTTCTTCTGACTCACGAACATTCGGATCATCTGCATGGCGTCGGTATTTTCGCCCGAAGATTCCATGTTCCGGTTTTTATGACAGCCACGACTTATGAGGCAATTTCTCCGGCGCTTTTGAAGAATGTAGATGTTCGGCATTTTACGGCGGGTGATGAATTATTATTTCATGATCTGAAGGTCAAGACTTTTCATATTCCTCACGATGCCGCAGATCCGGTGGCGGTAATTGTATCGGGCAATGATAAGCGCATTGGAATAATCACTGATGTTGGCGCTGAAATCCAATTATTACATCAACATTTGAAAGACCTGGATTTACTATTTTTGGAATCCAATCATGATATTGAAATGCTGGATAATGGTCCGTATCCTTTGCATCTGATCAAGCGGATCAAGAGCCGTGTAGGGCATCTGTCAAACGAGCAGGCAAAAGCCCTGTTCGAGCAGCTGTCCTTAAACGGTAAATTGCGTCATTTGATCCTCGGACATCTGAGCGAAAAGAATAATGATCCAAAAATTGTAAAAAAACTTTTTAAAAAAACTGTTCAAAAAATAGCTCCGAAAGTGCAATTGAGTATTGCAATGCAAAATAGAGCAGGTCCCTTAATCGAATTATAGGAAAATTATGAGTGCGCCAGGCAAAATATACGATTTCTTGTTGCTTAAAGTCCGTAACAGGGGAGATGATGAACTCACCCCTTAATCCCTTTTTTGGAAGAGGATTGGGAGAGATGATGAACTCAACCCCCGTCCCCTTCTCTTTCAAAGAGAAGGGGAGAGCACCAAAATCAATGCTTTTCGAAAAGCCGGAATGAGGGGTTGAGTTATAGAACCGATCAATAATATAGGATGTTTTTGTGAAAACTCATTTATTGCTGTCCGTGAGAAAAACCTAACTTCTGGTGGATCAAAATTGCCCGGGGGGATACTTTTGGCGCACGGCAGGTTCTTGGAGTTAGAGAGTTGTCCTCTTTTTACTTTAAGATAGGAGATGAACATATGTCTATTCGGCAACTTTTTATGTGTTTTTTAATTCTTTGCATTGGTGTGACGATCCGGGCTGGTTCGTTATCCGGCAAACAGATTGAACAAATCAAGAATAGAGTTAAATCGCTATCCGATGAAGTTGTATCTCCATCGGAAGTGGCGGTGATTGAAACCAACTATGGAACGATTGTTTTTGAATTTTTTCCATACATCGCGCCAATCCATGCCATGAATTTTAAGAAATTGGCGAAGGCGGGTTACTTTGACAGCACGACCTTTCACCGGGTCATTCCCGGGTTCATGATTCAGGGCGGAGATATTCTCAGCCGCGACGATAATATGTATAACGACGGAACCGGCGGACCCGGTTACATGTTGCAGGCTGAGTTTGGTAAGAAACATATTCGGGGTGCGATTGCTTCTGCCCGGATGGCGGATCAGGTGAATCCTGAGAAGCGTTCCAATGGCAGTCAGTTTTATATCTGTGTCAGGGAACAGCCATTTTTAGATAAAGCTGGTTATACGGTGTTTGGTCAGGTCATAAAAGGCATGGATTTAGTGGATAAAATCGTAAAAGTTCGGCGTAATAAAAGAGACCGGCCGATCAATGACGTTGTTATGAAACGTGTATATGTAACTGATCGATCTAAAGTAAATCTAAAGTAAGCGATGAAGAAAAAAGTTGGATTAGCGTTAGGTGGAGGTGGCGCCAGGGGGCTGGCGCATGTGGGTGTTTTGAAAGTCCTGGAAGAGGAGCAAATCCCGATCGACTATATCGCCGGCACGTCCATGGGGGCTATCGTTGGAGCGATGTATGCTCAGAATCCCAGCGCCGATGCTCTGATCGACCGCCTGGAATCCTTTTTCAGCAGTCGGGATTATGATTCGCTTGGATTAAAATATATTGTACCGAAAAACGATCAAAACCCGTCTTTTTTGAGCCAACTGGCTCAGGTGGTTGCAAAACGTATAGTAGTGAATATTGCTCAATCACGGATGGGAATTATCAAAACCAGGCGGCTTTCAGAAGCGGTTTCAGCCTTGATCGATAAGGGAAATATTCAAGATACCCGTATTCCCTTTGCCTGTGCGGCGACCGATCTTAATAGCGGACAACCCGTCTTGTTTCAAAAAGGAGATATTCAGGAAGCTGTGACGATCAGCTCCAGCATTCCCGGTTTTATTTCCCCCAGTGAATGGGATGGAAAATTATTAACCGATGGCGGAGTTACCGCTCCTGTTCCGGTAGTGGAAGTGCGTCGGATGGGGGCGGATATTGTCATAGGCGTAAGTGTGGATGCGAACCATATTAAACCTCTTGAGGAGCCTCATGTTCTTGATATTATTTCACGGGTTGATATGATCAGGGGAAAATATCTTTCGGAGATTCAATTAGCAACCGCGGATATCCAGTTACATCCTCAAATCGATGCGGCACACTGGAGTGAATTATTACGCTACCAGGAGTTTATTGAAGCAGGTATTCGGGAAACCCGTGAGAAATTACCGCAAATCCGTGCGATCATTGCCCAAAGGAAGTCCTTTTTTAAAAATCTGTTCAGATGAATTCAGGAGACTCATGAAAGCAAATAAATACCTTGTTTTACTATTTGTAATCGGTCTGATAAGTATCGGATCAGGTCGGACGAGCGATGCTATTTTAGATATACAAACCTATCTTTCGACTAACGGAGTTTACGCCGATGGCTCTTTCCAGGCAGCCGTGGTGGTTTCCCTGAAAGCTCCCTGGCATATTAATTCCGCTACTCCGGCGGATGAATTTGTCATCGCGACGCAATTACGGTTCCCTGAATCCGATCAGTGGAAAATCACGGACATCCACTATCCTGCCCATACGATGAAAACCTTTGCCTTTTTTGACGAAGCCCTGGCGGTTTATGAAGGCGAAATAGTAATTGTTATAACCGGAAAATTGTCTTCAGGTGTTTCGGGTTCAGTTCAGTTCAGTGGCGCTCTTTCTTACCAGGGATGTAATGACCAGCTTTGTCTGCCGCCTCAGGAAACGGCATTTTCGCTGGAGATCCCGATATTAGCCGATTCTGAACCGGTAATTTTTCAGAATGAATCCTATTTTACAAATATTGATATTCCAGCGGAAGCATCCTCGGATACTTTTGACGTTACCGATTCATTTGCCCGTAAGGGAATATTCATCACCTTTTTATTGATCTTTCTTGGTGGGCTCGGCTTAAATCTGACGCCCTGCGTTTATCCATTGATTCCGATCACCGTGAGTTATTTCGGCGGACAAACTGCCGGCAAATCGGGGAAGCGCCTTCTGCTGGCAATTCTGTACGTTCTGGGAATTGCCATCGTTAATTCGGCGCTGGGAACCCTGGCGGCGCTGACGGGTGGTTTGTTGGGCGCTTTCATGACAAGCCCGATTGTTCTGATAGCCATAGCGGGAATTTTAATTACATTGTCGCTAAGCATGTTCGGAGTTTATGAATTTGGAGTACCGTCTTTCCTGATGAACATAGGCGGTGGCAGCCGGACAGGTTATCTCGGCGCCCTGGTGATGGGTTTAACTATGGGAATTGTGGCAGCGCCCTGTATCGGACCTTTTGTGATCGGATTACTGACCTATGTTGCCGCAAAGGGTAATCCGTTAATAGGATTCAGCATGTTTTTTACGCTTTCCATGGGATTGGGGCTGCC
>JAGLWX010000312.1 GCA_023133185.1 Fidelibacterota bacterium | reverse complement strand
CCCGCAGGATTGATCGCTGCAGGTTTACATCCGGATCCGTTGCCTCATTGTCATGCGGTTACATCGACGACTCACAAAACACTCCGCGGACCACGCGGCGGACTGATCCTCATCGGTAAAGATTATGAGAACCCATTTGGTATTGTCGCCCCTAAAAGCGGTCGTGTAAAAATGATGTCGGAGATTATTGACTCCAATGTGATGCCTGGAATCCAGGGCGGTCCGCTGATGCATATTATAGCTGCCAAAGCGGTCGCTTTTGGTGAAGCGTTAAAACCGTCTTTCAAGGTTTATGCTCAACAGGTCATTCAGAATGCCAGGGTTTTGGCAGAAGAGCTGGTGGAAAGAGATTACCAGGTAATTTCCGGTGGTACGGATACACATTTGATGCTTATTGATTTGTTAAATAAAAATATTACCGGTAAACTTGCCGAAAGAACTCTCGAAGAATCCGGGATTACGGCGAATAAGAATATGGTTCCTTTTGATACGAGAAGTCCGTTTGTCACCAGTGGTATTCGAATCGGTACGGCTGCCATGACCACTCGTGGAATGAAGGAAGATGAAATGAGAAAAATTGCCCGGCTTATCGATAAAGCGATTTCTCATCATGACGATGAACATGTTAAAATATCTGTAAGGGAAGAAGTCAAAGAGCTTTGCAGTCAATTCCCTCTCTATCAAGAAATTAACGCATAGGTAATCAATGAAATGTCCATTTTGCAACTCGGTTGAAACAAAGGTTGTAGATTCAAGAGCCGCCCAGAAAAATAATGCAATCCGCCGCCGACGTGAATGTCTGGATTGCGGGCATCGGTTTACAACATATGAATATGTAGTGGAATATCCTCTGACAATTATCAAGAATGATGGGCGTCGTGAAGACTATGACCGCCGGAAACTATTGAACAGCTTGAAAATCGCCTGTAATAAACGACCGGTTCCCACCGATAAATTAGAATCCATAGTCGTTGATATTGAAAAAGAAATTGAAGAACTGTCCGGCGCTGAAGTAGCTTCGAATTATATCGGCGAATTGGTGATGAAATATTTGGAAGAATTAGACGAGGTGGCATATATCCGATTTGCATCAGTCTATAAGAAGTTTAAAGATTTGGATGAATTCAAAGATCAGATTGATAAATTTTCTCTTTAAATGTAGTTATTCTCTTCAAAATCCTTTGATTATATATCGAATTAGTTAAAGTTCATGAAAAGTGATTATAGAAATTTTATCTGAAATGGAACAAATTTTAAGACTTAGTGGTTGAAATGTGATGTATGTCGTTGCATCAATTGAAAATTTGAGGTAAAAATGATATCAGATGATCTACTTGACATTTTAGTGTGTCCAAAATGTAAAAATGAGATCGAATATGATAAGGAGAATTCGAAATTGATATGTCACAATTGTCGGCTTAAGTATGATATTAAGGACGATATACCGATTATGCTCATTGATGAAGCCGAGTCCTTTTGAGTTTTGTGGCAAATGATTTATTCTTGATTCTTGGTTGAAATACCAGTAATTTCCCCGACGAAAATGGAGTGCCTATCGAATAGTTGTTAAATCCGATCGA
>JAGLWX010000311.1 GCA_023133185.1 Fidelibacterota bacterium | reverse complement strand
TGCACTTAGTAGTTGAATTCACGTTCCAAACCAGAATAAAAAAATTCAATTAATGATTTTCCGTCCTCCGTTTTCCATCCTCCTTATATCCCTATACCCTTATACCCTTATATCCCTTTGTGTCTTGGCGTCTTTGCGGTGACTTTTTACGATTGTATCAATAATGGGAAATCACTTTTGTAATATGTCCTGAAAATTTATTAACTTACCATCTGATTTTTTTGAAAGGAAATGATATGGGTGAAAGATTAAAAGATGTGCAATTATCAAAGACATCCGTAGTTAGTCGGGTCCGGACAGTGAATATACAGACTGCTCATTGTCCCAAAGGTTGTGATTTAATGAGTGATAAAGTGAAAATACATAACCTGAACTCAATCTGTGTAAAAATCAAGTGGCAGGACAGAGAAGGATTGATATATCTTGACCCGGAATTTGGAAGCTACAAGCACAATTCCGATGTTGATATTCCCGATGGGGAAGTTGTCAGTTTTTCCTGTCCGCATTGTGGTATCACTTTAGTCAGTGAAACGGAGTCCTGTAACAGCTGTTCGGCGCCGGTATTTACGATGATTTTACCGGGAGAAGGTGAAATTTCAGGTTGTCTCAGAAAAGGATGTTTTGAGCACACTTTGAAAATCGAAAGCTTTGAATCCATGCAATTAGAGATCGATGAGAACTTTGTTAAAGTTATCATGTAAGCATTTCGACTATTTTTTTGATCGAACATCGATCATTATGGTCTTCTGATTCAAAGTGTTTTTTCTTGTTATCCGAACCCTTAGAGAATAAATTCACCAGATTGTAATTTGGATAGAATGTAAGCAGAAGTGATTTTTGCATTTAATTGAAAAAACAGGAATATAGATGAACATTTCAGGAATATCCATTCAAGAGCTGGCAGAGAAATACGGCACGCCGCTGTATGTCTATGATTTTTCGAGAATACGTGAAAATGCTCAACGACTAAAATCAGCTTTTCGTTCCGATGATGTCAGTGTTGACTTCTACTATGCGATGAAAGCCAATTGCCACCCGGCAATATTGGATGTCTTTGTCGAAGAAGGCTATGGAATGGATTGTGTGAGTCCCGGGGAATTGAAGCTTGCATTGCAGGCAGGTGTAAAACCCGAAAATATTTTGTACACCGGAAATTATGAGAGCCCGGATGATCTGAAAGCAGCGTTTGATTCCGGCGCTAAAATCAATCTGGATGACATTTCATCTCTGTACCGATTACTAAAAATCGGGAAACCGGAGCTGATTACCTACCGGATTAATCCCGGAAAAGGTAATGGAAAATACGAAGAGATAACAACCGGCGGCGATAAAGCAAAATTCGGCGTTCCTTACGAAAAAGCTGTAACGGCATATAAAAATGCTATTGACGCCGGTATAAAGCGTTTTGGCGCTCATATGATGACAGGTTCCGGCGTTCTTGACGCTGACCATTTTCCCAATATGCTGGAATTATTCCTGGATGAATTGGGTGAAATTAGCTCTGAATTAGGAATTAATTTTGAGTTTATCGATATGGGAGGCGGACTGGGAATTCCCTATTTTGGTGATGATGAAACGCTTGATGTTGAAAAAGTTGGCGAAAATACCTTAAATGTTTTTCGAAAAAAAGTAATGGAATTAAAACTGGGGAATCCGACATTGGCGCTTGAGCCCGGGCGGTATCTCGTTGGCGACGCCGGAATCATAATTAGTCGCGTTACCGGTATAAAGGAAGGCTATCGTACATTTATTGGTATTGACGCCGGGTTTAATACTCTGATCAGGTCGGCGCTTTATGGCGCTCAACATCCTATTGTCATTGATGGAAAAGAAAATGAGGCGCCGAGTATGAAAGCGGATATCTGTGGGCAAATCTGTGAGAACACCGATATCTTTACAAAAGATCGCATGTTGCCATTGACCGAAGAGGGTGATCTGGCGGTCTTTACTCAGGCAGGAGCATATAGTAATGTAATGTCTATGCCATACAATTTGCGCTTTCGCCCGGCGGAAGTTGCAATTGTTGATGGTGAGGATAAATTGATAACACGTCGTGAGGTATTCGACGATTATATGAGCAGAATACAAAGGTTATAGCAATTATTAATAGGATTTGAAGGAATTTAAAATAATGAAACTCGACCGACTCATAAGTAATCTTTCGGAAAAGCAGGTAATTGGGAATTACAATCCGGACATTAAAGGTGTCGTATATGACCCGCTTCGGGTTGAAAAGGATTATCTTTATGTGGCAATAAATATTTATACTCAACTGGATAAAATAGAATTACCGGATGGTCATCCTTTTATTTCGGATGCAATCATGGCGGGTGCGTCAGCTGTATTGGTACAAAAAGATATAGACGTGCCGGAGGGGGTCGTAAAAATCATCGTTCCCGATACGCGCCTGGCTCTGGCGCTTGTGGCTGGTGAGTTTTATCGTCATCCGTCAAGGTCATTCAAATTGATCGGAATTACCGGTACAAACGGGAAAACAACGACAGCTCATATCGTTGACAGTATTTTAGCACAAAAGTACCGTACGGGATTAATTGGAACACTGTACTATAAAATTAACGGAAAGATATATCAATCGAAAGATACCACGCCCGAACCGCCGGACTTGCAGGAAATATTCACGAATATGAAAGATCAATCCGTCGAATACTGTGTGATGGAGGTGTCTTCACACGGTGTGGATTTCCACCGGGTATCCGGCGTGGAATATGAGGTCGGCGTCTGGACAAATTTTACTCAGGATCATCTGGATTGGCATAGAACAATGGATGCATACCGGGCTTCAAAATTACGCTGGTTTGGCAGCATAGCTCCTGATAAAACTGTGACTGTTAATGTTGATGATCTATCGGTGAATCATTTCATTGAAGCATCAAAAGCAAAAAAAGTAACGTTTGGTATTGAAAATCCCGCGGATGTGACAGCAAAAAATATCGACATGGGTGGCAATAGAACACGGTTCAAGTTAGTGACGCCAAATGGCGAGATCGATATTCATGCAAAACTAAGAGGAATGTTTAATCTTTATAATATGCTGGCAGCGGTTTCTTCAATTTTATATCAGGATATTAGCCTTGAAGATATAAAAACCGGACTTGAAAAAGAGATTATTGTTGCAGGTCGTTTCCAATCCATCGACAGTGGTCAGGATTTTACTGTTATTGTTGATTATGCCCATACACCGGACGGACTCGTGAAGGTCTTAAATGCCGCAAAGTCGATGAATCCCAATCGTATCATTACAGTCTTCGGATGTGGTGGCGATCGTGATAATAGTAAACGCCCTAAAATGGCGGTGATTGTGGAAGAATTGAGCGATGTAGCGGTTATTACGGATGATAATCCACGAACAGAAGATCCTGATGTAATTGCCGAACAAATTGTCAAAGGTATTCAAAATACTGATTCTTACGATTATACGGTTATTCATGACAGACATGAAGCGATACAACATGCCATCGACATTGCCGAAGCTCAGGATCTTGTACTGATCGCCGGGAAAGGTCATGAAACCACTCAGACACTAAAAGATCGTACAATCCATTTTAACGATGTCGAAATTGCAGAAGAAATTCTTCAAACGAAGATCAAAGCAGCCCGATTGGATAAGTAATGAATGCACCTGCGAAAACATCACTCATACATCGCAGTGTTCTGGTGTTGAATCAGACGTATGAACCACTTCATATTTGTGATGTGAAGCGGGCTATTGTATTATTGATTGAACAAAAAGCCAGTATGGTCAAGACTGTTGACCACCAGGTTTTACACACTGTAACTGACGCTTTTCCTGTTCCGACAATTATCAGGGTTCATAAATATATCAAACTAAATAACTGGTATGCCGTGTTGAATAAGGCAAATATTTTTCGTAGAGATAATCATACTTGTCAGTACTGTGGGGCGCGTGATGTGCCTTTGACTATTGATCATATTATCCCAAAAGTGTTAGGTGGAAAAGATACCTGGAATAATTTGGTTACTGCCTGCATACGCTGTAATAATAAAAAGGGTGATAACCGGCTGGAAGAAACAAGTATATCGTTGAAATCTGAGCCGAAGCGACCTCATAAAATTCATACGTTGCAGCGGTTTGCCGGGGCGCCGCTGGAAGAATGGCGTCCGTATCTGTTTTTAGATTAGGGAAAGGAAATAATGGAGAAGGAAAGGAAAAAAAGTCGAATTTTAAGTGGAATGCGCCCGACCGGTAAAATGCATCTTGGGAATTGGGTTGGAGCTCTTGAAAATTGGGTCAATATGCAGGGTGACTTTGAAAATTTTCATTTGGTTGCTGATTACCATGCGCTTACAACGAAGCTGGATACAAGCGAAATTTTGCAAAATACGCTGGAAATGGTTGCCGACTGGCTCTCGGTTGGGATTGATCCCCAAAAGAGCCCGATTTTCCGCCAGAGTCAGATCAAGGAACACGCGGAACTTCATCTCCTGTTTTCTATGCTAATTACAACGGCAAGGCTGGAACGGAACCCTACTTTAAAAGAGCAGGTAAAAGATTTGAATATCGATACAATCATCTATGGTCATTTGGGCTATCCGGTGTTACAGGCAGCGGATATTTTACTGTATAAAGGCAATGTCGTGCCGGTGGGTGAAGATCAGGCTCCCCATGTGGAAATTACCCGGGAGATTGCCCGGAAGTTCAATTCGGTATATGGAGAAGTATTTCCCATTCCCAAAGCAAAGCTAACAAGCTTTGCTCGTCTTCCCGGTCTCGACGGCAATAAAATGAGCAAATCAGTTGGAAATACAATTTTGTTATCTGACAGCGAAGATGAGATTAAAGTAAAAATGCGTAAAGCAGTGACCGATCCTCAAAAAATCAGGCGGGGAGATCCCGGTCGTCCGGGTATTTGCCTGGTATATACTTACCATAAAAAATTCAACCCAACTGAAACTGATGAAATATACGCAAATTGTACAAGCGGGG
>JAGLWX010000310.1 GCA_023133185.1 Fidelibacterota bacterium | reverse complement strand
GACCAAAAGCTTACGATCCGGGTAGTGTCGTTATAATCCAGATATACATGATCACCAGGTATAAATTGCCAGACAAGAGATTGATCGCTATGGTCAAAGTCACTGACATAATTATCCAGGATAAAATCAACAGTATCTTTCTGATCAAACACTATAGTAAACAGGCTGGAATCAATTACCGGCGGATCATTGACGGGAATTATAGTCACATCTACAATAGACGTATCCGACAGATCGCCAAGGTCCGTAACGATTATCGTCAAGGTAGCCGCTCCGCTATAGTTTGTGCCGCCATATAGAATAAACTTTCTATTCGTTGTGTCGTAGCTGAGGCTTATGGTTCCGTCCATTTCGAATGACCATTTCAGTGTATCGTCGGAATCCTCTACGTCGTACACCAGCGAATCCCATTGAGACAGATATAATGTATAGAGACTGTCTTCGGTAAATGTAATTGATGGCAACGAATCCAAAACCGGCTTATCATTTACCGATTCAATGCCGATATTGACCTGAACACTATCGGATGCCTCTCCGTCATTTACATAAAAAGCGAATAATTGAGGATCAGTATAATAGTTTGCCGTTCCATATATTGACGCAATATGAGTTTCAGTATCAATGTCAATCACAATACTATCGCCGCTTTCCGTATCCATGTAAATACTACGAAATGCAGACGTTGATCCAACTTCTGATTTGTATTTAAAAACGTACTTATTCGTTTGGAAAACAGCGTCCTTAGTAGGGTTACTTTTTGACATCGTCCCGCCGGAGACTGCTCGTTGGACAGTAAATATCAAATTATCGTCCAATGTCTCAACATCATCGGCATAATCGTTTAGATTGACATAAAACGTATCATCTTCAGGAAAGCTAATATCCGGTAACGGGTCAAAGACCGGCGGATCGTTGACTGATGTATAATTCAGAATAACATCAGTCGTATCATTTAATTGACCATCGGAAATAATCAATTGCAATGTGTCTGTACCAAACCAGTTAGCTTCGGGAGAAATAATGAATAATGTATCGGAAATGACGCCATTCAGGTGTACTCCGTTTATAACGTCCCAGATCAACAAGGTATCGGCATGATCGACGTCATCAACGAATAGATACCACTCTTTCAGATTTACCGTAACTATCGAATCTTCCATCGCTACCAATGTCGGCAATGTATCAAACACCGGCGGATCGTTGGCAGGATTAACCTGAATTGTTGCCGTTATTGTATCGGAGCCAAAACCTTCCTGTCCGATACTATCATCCACGACAAATGTAAAATCATAGCCATCAATAAAGAAATCCGGTTTGGCATAGAACCTGGCAATATTAGTCGTTGTATCAATACTAATAATAATACTGTCACCCTCGGAGTTTATAAGTGCCGCAGTAAAAGGATTCAACCTGATCGATTTGAGTTGATTGTTTAATGGTTTCTTTTCACTTTTTGCCAATTCTCCGCCGGATTTACTTTTCGCGGATTCAACCGGAAACACCGACCAGTTTAAATCAAGCAGTTCATTGTCAACGTCCGAAACATACAGGTTCAGATCGAGTTCTGTCGTATCGTCTTCCGTAAAACTGATGATTGACGGAAAACCCGCATCGATCACCGGCAGATCATTAACAGGTAATATATTAACAATTAATTCTGTAGTATCCTTTAACTCACCATCGGATACAATGACTTCTCCTGTATCAGATCCGAACCAATCCGGTAAGCCAGACAATATCAGGGAATCCACTGTGGTTTGGATACTCAGATTTGTAAAAGAGATAACTTCCCAGCTCAATGTAGAATCGGCATTATCAATATCGGATACTTTGTCAAACCATTCCGAGAACTGCATCTTAAAGACAGAATCCTCAAAAATATCGATGGAATCCAGCTCGGCAATGACAGGTGCATCATTGACATTCTGGACGTATAAATCAAATGTATCTGTAACAGCAACGCCAATTCCATCACGGACTTTGTATATAATTTCAAAAGTCGAATCACGGTCATCATTGGTGGGAGTCCAGCCCAACTTACCATCTATGGAATCGATGAGCATCGCGAATGGAGCATTTATCAGATCAAATCGCGCGGAATCGCCGACATCAACATCCTCATACTGAACAATATATTCAAACAGCGAATCTTCCAGGGCGGTGGTGTCAGGAATCCCGACAATTATCGGCGGATCATTAGTATTAATAATAGTCAGCCGGAATTTTATAGAATCAGACGCCAATTCCGTATCATATACCCAGACAATAAAACTGTCGCTGCCCACATCGGCATTTTCCGGCGTCCAGGAAACCTGACCGGTGCTGGAATCGATCTGCATAACTGCCGGATGATCGCTGAGTTCAAACTTCAGGGAATCATCATAAAGAGAATCGACGTCACTGGCTCGGAAAATATAAGTCCATACGCTATCTTCATAAAGAGTATCCGAAACGAACGACTTCACCAGAACCGGGGCATCGTTGACATTCAGGACATCAACATTGAAAGTATCCGTATCAGCAGCTGTCACAGACAGATCTGAAACCCGTGTAATAATTTCAAAATCGCCAATCTGACCATTATCCGGCGTCCAGCTAAGCAATCCCGAAGAATCATCAATTGTCACACCTGCAGGGGCTAAAAGTATCTTATACCGGATAGTATCGCCCGGATCGATATCGACGCCATTTATCGCCACCTGGAAAAGAGAATCTTCGTAGGCAATTGTATCGGATTGAGCAATTATCCAGGGGGCGTCATTAACATTATTAACATGGACATCGAACAATAGACTGTCCCGCAGGGCGCCATCGTCTTCTACAATTAAATAAAAAGATGTATCTCCGACCTGGAAATTTTCCGGCATCCATCTCACAATGCCCGATGCGGAATCAATACTCATTCCTTCCGGTTGGAGGGACAGAAAAAAAGTCAGATGATCGCCATGTACCAGATCACTGTCATTGGCGGTAAAAGTATTAGTCCACAGCACATCTTCGGTAAGCGTATCTTTGTCGGTCGTGGTTGTAATAAAGGGCGTATCGTTGGCATTTTCCACGATGACATGAATATGCTGATCAATCGTCGCCTCGTTTCCATCACTGAACCGGATGGTCATAGCCGAGGTATCCACATCATCATTGTCGGGCGTCCCGGACAGCGCTCCGGATGAATCATCGATACTGAGCCAGCCCGGAGCTCCAATAAGACTGTAAGTCACCAAGCCCTGTCCTTCATCATCGGTAGTCGCATCGTAGGTAAAAAACTCGTTTTCCAGTACGACACTATCTGTAATTGTTGATGTAAAAGCCGGTGGATTATTGTTAACCGTAATAAAAAAAGTTTCGCTGTCAGTCCCACTGTTACCATCATCAACTTGTATATTCAATCCGAATTGTCCTTTGACATCATTATTTAACGGTGTGCCGGAAATAACACCGGTCAATGAGTCGAGTGAAATCCATGACGGAACCGCAATCGTGAATTTATATTTTGTATTTCCCTGAGCTTCATCATCGCTGGCAATATCATAACTGAATGCATCATCTTCGGTAATTGTTGTATCGTTGAAAATCATTGTTATATTGGGCGCTGTATTCGATATCGCCAGTACATAGCTGAGTGTATCGAATCCGCCTTTACCGTCATTGACGACTACCTCGATGGAATCTCCGGCTGTTACGTGGTTGTTCAACGGCATTCCCTTTAATAAACCGTTGCTGGAATTAAGTGTTAGCCACGATGGTTTTTTAAGCGCAGTATAGATCATCGACCCCTGACCTTCATCGCTGCAATCAAGATCAACAGAATAGAGAAAATCCTCCTGTCCGGCAGTAGCCGGGCTTGTTGTGAATGCCGGTAGAGTATTTGTTACGGTAATGGGAAAATCAAGGGTATCGGAAGCGCCGTTACCGTCATCAACGCTAACCGAAACCGAATTGCCACCGACATGATTATTCAATGGCGTACCGCTCAATTTGCCGCTGGATCTGTCTATTGATAACCAGCCAGGGTTTGTCAGGAGGTGAAAGGTATTTGTACCGGAATTATCACTAAGCGTAAGGGTGTATTCATAGAGACTGTCTTCTTCAATGGTATTCAAAGGTGTTCCTGTAAAAGTCGGCGCCATGTTTTGCACGATTAATTGGAAAAATATTGACGTAACTCCACCGAATGTATCAGAGGCACGAATATTGATATCAAGCATATGTACATTATTGTTATCCGGTACTCCTGTCAGTTTACCATTATTCGCATTTAGAGAAAGCCAGTCAGGCAAGTCTATCAGGGCATAATAGATCACACCTCCGGCATATTCATCATCACAGTCCAGATCTATGACAATATCATCTCCTTCGGAAATGGTCGTGTCGTTTTGAGCAGTAAATGCCGGCGGAATATTTGCAACGTTAACCGGAATGTTGAGAGTATCCTTGCCACCGTTTCCATCTGAGAACTCTATATAGACGGAATCACTGCTGTTAACATAATTATTATCCGGTGTTCCGCTCAAAAGCCCTGTGGAGACATTTTGTAATGACAACCAGCCAGGTAAATGAAGAGTATTATAAACCGCTGGTCCAAATCCTTCATCATCAGCAGATAGATCAACAGAGAATACATTATCTTCTATCGTGTTAAAAGTTTCATCGGCGGTTAAAAATGACGGTGCTGTATTTATGACCGAAACTGTCCAGTTTTGTAATATAGACTCTCCCGCAGTATCCGAGACACTTATCTGAACACTGACCTCCGAACCAACATGACTGTTATCCGGCGTCCATTGAATAACTCCCGTGGAAGCATTAATAGTCATCTCAGGTGGGGACACAACGAGCTGATAGGTCAGGGGATCGCTATCTGGATCAGTAGCATTGACATCATACTGGTAAACCAAATCCTCAGTTGCTGAAGTTACCGGTGACGAACTGATAACTGGCGAATCATTTGTATTCGTGACAGTAATTGAATAGATATGGTCGTCGGTGCCGCCATGTCCATCATTTACTTGAACAGTAAAGAACTCTGTGCCAACATCATCATTGGTCGGGGTACCGGAGATTACACCGCTTGAAGCATTGATTGTTAACCATGCCGGATATCCTCCAACAAAGGTAAAACTGCAATTAACATCATCATCGGTACTTTCCAGATCAGCTTCAAACGCAACATCCTCCGTAGCTGAAAAAGGTCCTGCCGCGATCATGGTTGGAGGACTGTTATTAATACGGATATAAATCTTTATCGTATCAGTCGAGCCTGGTTGATCTTCAAAAACCACCCTAAATGAATCCAGTCCAACGTCTTTATTGATCGGATTCAGAGTTATCAATCCACTCTGCGTATTGCTTGATGTCACCCAATCGGGATTTGACAGGTTTGTGGTCCGGTAAACCGGCGCATCTCCCAGACCTTCATCAGAAGCATTCAGGTCTAATGTATATGTTGAATCTTCCCAGATGAAAAACGTATCTACTGTCGCCGATACTGCTCCGGCCGGCTGAAAATCGCCAATTACCACCGGATTAATCTGCGATGGAGAATTCGTAACCGAAAGAAACCAATTCGATGTAATATTGGCATTTGATAGATCCGTAGCTTTGACAGAAATGCTGTGATTACCCACCTGACCGTTGTCCGGGGTCCAAGTGATGGCTCCTGTACCTGGAATGATTTCCATCCCTGTTGGAGGACTCACTAATGAATAGGTCAAAACATCGCCGACATCATCGTCAGTCGCCGTTATTGTTACCGTATAAAGACTATCCTCATCAATATCCACCGTTCCGCTCGGCACTGACGTCCAGGAAGGTAAATCGTTCATATTTTGCACATCAACATCCCAGCTGCTTGTAATAAACACTGAGGAATCATCGATTGCCTTAATAGTGACAGCATGACTTCCCACATCTGAGTTGTCCGGTGTCCATTCGATTACACCGGTGCCGGCATCAATGGTCATCCCGGCTGGAAAGACTGTTAGGGAATAAGTAATATTGTCACCGATATCGATATCATTGGCTTCGATTGTAGTAGTGTACAATTCATCTTCATCGGTATCAATTATCCCGCTTGGAACCGATACCCAAGTGGGCGCGTCATTCAGATTATTTACATGTAGTATCCATGAAGATGTAATCGTCGAGTCTGACAGGTCAGTTGCTTTCACAGTAATTGAGTTGTCTCCTACCTGACTGTTATCCGGAGTCCAGGTAATCACTCCACTGCTGAAATTGATCGACATGCCCGTAGGCGGACTTACTAATGAATAGGTTAAAACATCGCCGGCATCATCGTCACTGGCAGCGATTGTTACTGAATAAAGACTATCCTCATTCGTATTTACTGTCCCGCTCGGTACCGATGTCCAAACCGGGTCATTATTCACATTCTCGACACTGTAATCAAAAACCTTTTCCGTCAAACCGCCATTCCCGTCATTCACCTCGATAGTAAAACTGGCATCTGAAATCACATCATCATTCCCAGGTGTACCGGTCAGGATGCCTGTCGATGAATTAATAGTTAGCCAGCCTGGTTTACCACTTTTAAAACTCCAGGTAATTGTTCCGTCGTCATCGTCACTGCTTTCCAATTGTTGAGAGAAAGCGATACCTTCCGTTGCCGTAAACGGACCTTCGGTCAAGATTTCCGGCGCTACGTTCTGAACTCGTAGATATATTTTTACCGTATCATGTGAGCCTGTTTGATCCTTGAAAAATACTTGAAAAAAATCCAGCCCTACGTCGCCATTGGTCGGTGTCAGCGTCACGATCCCGGTAGTGGAATTAGTTAAACTTATCCAATCGGGATTGGGAAATTCATCAAAACTGTAGATCGCATTATCACCTATATTCTCATCCGGTGCAGACAGGTCCAAGGTATAGGTCGTGTCTTCTTTGATGTAAAAGGTATCCGCTGTAGCTGTCACCGCGGCAGATGGTAAAAAGTCCCCTACAACCGGAGTGACAATTGCAGAAGCGACATTGGTAATCTGTAATGTAAAATTTTGAGAAATGAACCCACCGGACAGATCGGTCGCTTTTACGGTAATCGTATGGCTGCCGACATTAGAGTTGTCCGGTGTCCAGCTGATGACTCCGGTAGAAGGAACGATGGACATTTCGGTAGGCTTCTCGGTCAGACTGTAGGTAATCACATCCCCGGCGTCCACATCGTTGGCGTCCACATCCACTGTATATGTCGCATCTTCAGCACTTGTCACAGTTCCTGTCGGAACCGCTGTCCAGGTAGGATTATCATTGACATTCTGAACACTCAGCGTCCAGCCGACGGTAATATTTGCCGAGGAATCATCCGTCGCCTTAACAGTGATATCATGCAGACCAACATCGTCATTATCGGGAGTCCATTCAACCAAGCCATTATTGGCATCAATCGTCATTCCAGCCGGATTTTCTGTAAACGAATATGTAATGTTATCACCAACATCGATATCGTTCGCTTCGATAGTAACGGTATATAGACTATCCTCATCGGTATCAATTGTCCCGCTGGGAACCGATACCCATGTCGGGGTATCATTTAGGTTATTGACCCGCAGTGTCCATGATGAAGTAACTGAGAGTCCTCCAACGTCCCTGACCTTTACAGTAACCGTATGATCACCGATCTGATCATTGGTGGGGATCCAGCTAATCACGCCCGAGCTGGTATTTATGGTCATACCGTCAGAAGAATCATCGAGTGAATAAGAAAGCATGTCATCAGGATCAGGATCGGAAGCATCAACATCTGTTGTATAGGTTTCATCTTGATTAATACTGACAATACCGCTTGGCACAGCTGTAAAACTTGGCGGATCGTTGGCATTCACCACTGAATAAGAGTAGGATTTAATATCTTCACCGTCATTCCCATCGATAACCTTTATTGAAAAACTGGCATTGTTAACCACATCGCTATTGGTCGGAGTCCCTGAAAGAACAGCATACGCTGAAGCGGATTCAACATCGCTGGATTCATCATCGGTGATATCAAAACTCTTCGCTCCCATATCCAGGCGGGAACCATCACTGTCCTGATCATCGGCATCCGCTTCCCAGGAGATACCATCCCCGTCGGTGTCGGGATCACCGGTATCGATACAGGGGGAACCCTCCTGCAGACTGTAATCACCATTGTCGGGATCGACAAACAAGGGGTCGGTAGAAATGCAATTGTCTCCTAATATATACGATCCGCCAGAACTGGCAGTTATACTTTCTTCACCTTGTACAATGTCTGAATAGTAAAATTCAGCGATACTATTTACTATAAGTAACGTAGTTGATCCTTCACAATCAAAAATAGAGTTTTTAAAAACCGATGTTGCCCCTGCGGTAACACTAACGCATCTGCCTGAATTATTTGAAATTGTGATATTTTTTAATTCAGAATTGCCACTTCCATTAATCCATACAGCATCGGTACAACTATTATTTAATATGTTAGAGTTAGTAATTGTTGAGTTAGAATAACTAATTAGGATAATATCATTTCCAGTATTATTAGCAAGATACACATTTTCTACAACAGGGTCTCCACTAATAAAGATACCCGCACCACTGTTTTGAGCGCTGTTATTGATTATTTTCGAATTTTTCAGGATGCCGTTATTAATATACAAACCACCACCGGTATAATTATTTTGAACTATTAACTGGTTAAGTTCGGCATCCGCAGAACAATAAACACCCGCTCCTGAACCGGCTTCCCCATTTTGGATTGTAAGCCCACGCAGAACTGCATTTGCAGCACTAACGCTTACAACCCGGTTGTTCTGACCACCATCAATGATCGTCTGCGAGATATAGACGGTGTCGCCGGTTGTATGAACAAGCGAGGCAACTGTAATACGCTTATTAATAGTGATATTTTCGTAATATGTCCCTGGATGCACCAGGATCAGGTCGCCGTCAACTGCTGCATCAATCCCCTGCTGGATGGTGGGGAAGTCAAAAGGGATTTCATACGTATTATAATCGGATGTATCGGAAGGGTCATCATCCGGAGATATGGTCTCGATGTTCATCCATCCGGGGCTGCTGCCCCAGAATGAGAAAGCGACGTCGCCATCTTCCTTATCAGATGTACAGATATTTTCGCTGAATGCCTGGTCTTCCTGAATCGTAAACGGACCGGCTGATGCCAGGGTCGGCGCCACATTCTGGACCCGTAAATACATGGTCAATGTATCCCGTGAATCAGGCTGATCTGTAAAATAGACCTTGAAAGAGTCCGACCCTACATCTTCGTTGGTTGGCCGGATGATGATTTTCCCCGCTACTACATCTGATAACCGTATCCAATCCGGATTATCAAATGCGCCGAAACTGTATTTTACGACGGATGTTTCACCCAATCCTTCATCATCTGTATCCAAATTAAGGGTATAATAACTGTCTTCCCAAATATAAAATGTATCAATTATGGTTGTAATATCATCTGAAGGACTAAAATCACTAATAATCGGATCATCTATCAAAGAAACAACATTAGTCACCCGTACAGTCCAATAGCGTGTAATAGCCGCAGAGCTTTCATCAGTAGCCCGAACTTTGATAAAATGATCGCTTACCTGACTGTTATCCGGCGTCCAGGTAATCACACCCGTGCTACCGTCAATTGTCATCCCGGTCGGGCTGGTATCCAAGCTATAAGTTATATTATCACCTACATCCACATCATTGGCATCAATGTCCACAGTGTAGAGCGCATCTTCAGCCGTGGTAACTGTCGATCCGGCAGTCGGTGCAGAGCTCCAGGTCGGCGCATCATTCATGTTTTCAACAACAAAGACAATTGTCTTCGTCGCCGTCCCGCCATTACCATCAGTCACCTGAAAGGTTACATCCACACCATCGGTGACATCATCATTATCCGGTGTGCCAACAATTTCCCCGGTTTCCGCATCCATCGTAATCCAGCCGGGATCTCCATCAGTAATGGAATAAGTAATCGTCCCTTGACCTTCATCATTGGAATTCAAATCCACTGAAAACGCCTGATCTTCAGTAGCGGTTACCGATCCCGGCACATTAATAAAAGAAGGTGCAACATTTTGTACATATAGATATAGTTTTTCAGAATCACTGCCACCATTGCCATCGGAAAAAGTAACGTCTATAGAATCAAGCCCAACATTTGAATTATCCGGTTTACCATTAAATTCTCCTGTTAAAATATTCAAGATCTGGAACCAAACAGGTTCGGCGTTCACCGTATAGGTAACAGCATCACCTATTCCTTCACAATTTCCGGTAAAATCCAATGAATAGTTTTCGTCTTCAGTGATAAAAATAGTGTCGTTACTTATGGTATATAAGTCTGGTCCAATAGAATAACCGGTAATTTCCGGATTGGCGTTACTAACTACTAAATTATATTTCAATGTATCTCTGCCGCCATGTGAGTCGGCAGCAATTATTCCGATTGTGTTAGTGCCAACAGCAGCATTTGTAGGAGTACCGCTAAGTAATCCGCCGCTGCTTAATAATAAACCGTCAGGCAGAGTATATAAAGTATCAAATGTTACTCCCCAGGGATCGTCATCAGTCTGAAATTGGTAAGAATAAGCAGCGCCCTCGGTTACAGTTTGAGGTGGATTTATAGTAGTTATCTCCGGCGGATCATTAATTACATTTAGGTTTACGGTTAATGTATCCATCCCACTGTTACCATCGATATACCTTACCGTAATTTGAGTTGCTTCTACATCAGAATCATCAGGTGTTCCACTCAACACACCGGTAACAGGATGCAAGAATAGCCATTCCGGGCAGCTTCCAATAAATTCATACCCACTCGTCCCGGGACCTTCATCGCCTTCATCGGACGTTTCCAGATCTACAGATAGATTTTGGTCTTCAATTATTGTAATATCACCTGTTTCGGTAAAAACAGGTTTGCTGTTAGCAACTGTCAGCTTAAAATCCTCTGTAGTTATTCCACCATCATTTTTGTCGTCTAACTTTATAGTTATTGTATCAACACCAACATCAGAATTTATTGGAATTCCACTTAACTCACCATTTGATGAACCGAGACTCAACCAGTCCGGATATTCCCCTTCCAGACTATAAGTGCCTCCAGTAAAAAGCATTTCCCAAATCAGAATTTTGTAGTTATAAAGAGAATCTTCTACAGCTTCATCCAAAGTTTGCTCACTAAATTTCGGTGGTTTATTTACAACTGTCAATGTCCAGGATTGGGTATCAATCCCACCATTTCCGTCTTCAACTTTCACCGAAACATTCCAGACGCCCACACCGGAATTATCAGTATATCCCGAAACGATTCCGGAATCCGGATCGATACTAAGCCAGGAGGGGGGTGTGCCGACAAAACTGTATTGAGTATTTCCCACTCCCTCATCTATAGAATATATATCGTATCCCCATGAAGTCCATTCATGCGCAGTAACTGGAGCTACAGTTGTAATAGTAGGCAAGGTATTTTCTACTATAATATCGAAGGAAGTATTTGCAATACCTCCATAATTGTCTTCAACACTGACCTGGATAGTATGAGTTCCAACTTGCGCATTATCCGGAGTAAAAGTAATTACTCCGTCATTCAAACCGATTTCCATATTTTCAGGAGGATCAATGAGTGTATAAGTCACCGTTGGATTATCCTCGTCATCAGTATCAATATCAATAGTTAAAGTTGCGTCCTCTTTAACAGTCGTATCCGCCTGCGCCTCAAACACCGTAGCAATATTAGCGACATTAATATTAAAAGTATGATACACAATTCCACCGTTTCCATCATCCACCTCGACCGATACTGTCGTATCTCCCACATCGCTATTATCGGGAGTGCCGGATAACAATCCCGTAGAAGTATTGAGGCTCAGCCAGGAAGGTTGAATCTGCCAGCTATAAGTTGTTCCCTCTCCCTCGTCATCATAATCAATATTATAAGAATAAAAACTGTCTTCTGTGGCGATAGTATCAGCTTCTGATATTAATTGTGGTTCTTTGTTTGTTACTTCAATTGTAAATGAAACCGAATCTGTTCCACCTTCATGTCCATCCCAAACATAAACGGAAATGGCATAATCACCGAAATCTTCATTATTCGGAGTTCCCCAAAGTACACCGGTATTCAGATTAATACTCAACCAATCCGGCAGACCGATACCGTGATAGCTTACCGTTCCCTGTCCATCGTCGCTGGACTTAAAATCATGAGAATAGATAATATCTTCTGGTGCAACATAAGTTAAGCCTAATGAATCTATTTCCGGGGCGAGATTGTCGACTACAAGAACAAACTGAGCTGTATCTTTACCTCCTTCATTGCCATCATTAAACTCTATTGTAAAGGAGTTCGATCCTACATGTGAATTATCGGGAGTCCCTGTAATAACACCAGAATTTGGATTAAGACTAATCCATTCCAAACTATCAAGAAACCTATATGAAGTAGTTCCTATACCCTCATCATCCGCTTGAATATCTGCTGAATATGAAGAATCTTCCATGGGATGGGGAAAAACTGACTGTATGATTATCGGTTTGGTATTTGCGACCGTAAGTTCATATGCAAGCGTATCATACCCGCCGTGACTGTCATCGACGATAATAATTACGGAATCTGTTCTCACGTGGCTATTATCTGGCGTGCCGGTTAGTGCGCCGGTATATTGATCAATGTATATCCATTTCGGCTGATAATCTTCATTTTTAAAATAATAAATAGTATTTCCCTGGTTTTCATCGGTTGATTCCAGGTTGAACTCAAAATATTCGTCTTCATTAATTTCAGTCGGTGGAGAATTGTCGAATTCCACATCCGTATTAGTAACTTCTAATTTGAATGTCCAATCCACAGCCGCGGAAGAATCATCCTGAGCCCGGACCGTAATAGTATAAAACCCCACGTCACCATTATTGGGCGTCCAGGTTATTTTACCGGCAGTCGAATCGATATTCAATGAATCCGGTCCGTGGATAACCAAATACTTTATATGATCGCCGTGCATCAGATCGTTGTCATTTGCGGTAACGGTTATCTCCAGATCGCTATCCTCTGCTACGGTTACGGTATCATCGGTCGTATTGACCCATTCGGGCGGATCATTGACATTATTCACATATAAAAAGAATGTCAAATAGCCGGATAAATTACCGTCGGAAACCACGGCAGTTATTTGATGTACTCCGACATCATCATTGTCCGGGGTCCAGGTAATTAGACCCGATATGGAATTGATTTTCATTCCCTCTGGGGCGCTTTCTGAGAATGCAAAGGTAAAGGGATCACCGTCATCATCAGCGGCACTCAGCCAGGCGCTCCAGTAGACATCCTCGGTCAGATTGGTGTCTTCAACAGCCGCGGTAAAATAGGGCGCTGTATTTGCATACGCACTCACAAAACTGAAAATGCAGATTAAAAATACTATCGTCTGTTTACGCCACATGATTGAGAAAATTGCTCCTTTAACGAAAATATACCAATCACTTTATTGGTTTAAAGTTAACTGCTTCTCTCCATCTTTTATCGTTGCATCCATTACGAATTTATACAAATAGAAACTTCTTTCACTGTGACAGGGGTCATCGAACGGATACAATCTGTCTTAACCAGAAATCAGCCTGTTTAGCAGTTACTTCATTATCAAGTGCGCTGGTGAAATACTTTCTGGCTTCGTCAACGTCGCCCAAATAATAATAAAACTTTCCGATTTTTAACACCGTCTGCATATTCCCCGGATCCATCCGTATTAATCGCGAATAATAACTCAACGCGTCGTTATAATTGGTGTCTTTTTCATATATCTCACCGAGATCTTCGAGCGAAGCAAGCATCCAGTCATAGGCTTCGGGATTCCACTCTTTGGCTTTTCTAAAATAATCGATCGCCTGGCGGTGGTCTCCCTGATCTCTGGCAATAAGACATTTTATATAGTACAGCTTCGGTATCCAGGTTTTCTTTAATTCGGCGCCACTGGAAGTATCGTCTATCTTCGAAAATTCGGATAGCGCCGCATCCCAATGTTTCAGAAAATAATCCGATTTACCGATATACAGATGCAACTCGTTCTCGTTGGTATAAATATCATAGACCTGCTGGAAAAATATCTTGCACGATTGGTAATCGCCTGCTTTATACAGCGCCACACCCAGCTCAACATAACTCTGCACAAATTGCGGGTCATGCACCAGGCTTTTTTGATAATATTCAATCGCTTTCTGCTGATCATTACGTTCTCCTGCTATTTGCGCCAAACCAAAATAGATTTCAGATTCCAAACCTGATGATCTTTTTAAAAGGTTTTGAAACCTGATCTCAGCAGAATCCAGCCGATTGTCGTAGAACAGTGAAAACGCTTTCCCAACTTCTGCTCCCGCAAAATCGGGCTGCAGATATTCACTCCGATAAAAATCAATTTCAGCAACGGTACTCGCTCCGGTTTTTTGGTATATCCTGGCTTTGTAATAAGATGCAATGGACAGTTCCCGATTCCCGCCGGTAACACCGGACAGCATTTCAAGCGCCCTCGGATAATTCCCGATTTTATACAGATATTCACCATAGTTCAAAAAATAAATATCTTTAACAGCTCTGGATCGGATCAACCTTTCATAAGCATCAATCGCATCTTCATATCTGCCCATTGTTGCCATACGTTTTGCATGCTCGAAAAGAGAATCTTCTATGACAACAATCGGTCGTGGAGTTTCAACAGGTTGACCGGTTTTTCGGTAGCCTATAATATTTTCCAATAACTCGGGAGTAATTGGCAGGATATATCCCGGAGCTATTGGTAAGGCGCTTTGTTGTTTTTGTGGAGTGGTTTTCTCTTCCTTCGGTTTCTTTTTCGCAGTCTGCATTTGCTGCTGCGTCCAGTCTGTAATTTTCTTTTTATAGAAGTTCCGCTCTTTCTGCAAACTCATGATCTGTTGTAATAATGCCTGATTTCTTTGCTCGATCTGATTTAATTCAGGAATGGACTGAGTTGGTTGCGTCTTAGCTGATGCCGCCGGACGACGTGTTGTCGAACGACGGCTTCGCTGAGCATATA
>JAGLWX010000031.1 GCA_023133185.1 Fidelibacterota bacterium | reverse complement strand
TTTCCAATATCAAGATAACAAGCCCGGCGGAATATCGGTGGAGCATATCATTCCGGCAGAATTACAGTTCCGAAAATTACCGGGATCGCGGTACAAAAACGCTCCTGATAACCGGTCATCTTAAAGATCCGGCGACATTTAAAATATTATCAGAAACCTGGGCGGCATCAGAATAAAATGAAAAGACAATCATTTATATTCATCGCGTTTATTATTTTCTGTTTCAGCCGGATTATCTACTCCGCTCCAAAAGAACGACCCTATCGCGAGAACTTTACCTATTTTGAAAACACCCCAAATCAGTTGGACGTTTACCGGCTTTACGGTCGCTTTGACGGCAATACGATTTTCATTCTGGGAGGCATACAGGGTGATGAACCGGGCGGATTTCTATCCGCAGACCTCTATCCCAACCTGGTTCTGGAAAGAGGTAATCTAATCGTCATTCCCCGCGCCAATTTTCATTCGATCATTAAAAATAGCAGGGGGGTTAACGGCGACATGAACCGTCGCTTCGGTAGCGATAAACTAAAAGATATTGATGATCAAATCGTTGAGATTATCAAAGAACTGATGGGAGAATCCGATTTGTTTCTAAATCTCCATGACGGTTGGGGGTTTTACAGCAAGACCTATATCGATAAGAACAGAAATCCCCGTCGCTTCGGTCAATCCATCATCGCTGATGCTTCCGAATATGTAATTAAACAGGATACAATTCACCTCGAACGGATGGCGCACAAAGTTCTTGAAAAAGTTAACCGGAGAATCAGCAATCCTGATCATCATCTCCATTTTATGAATACACACACACTGATTTCCGACACAAAATTTCCCGAACAGAAAAAATCCGCCACATATTTTGCCCTGACCCAATTTGGAATACCCGCATTCGGTATCGAAACATCAAAAAACCTCAAAGATCTGGAACTCAAAATTCGTTATCACAATTATGTGATCAACGAGTTTCTGAAACTCTTTAACGTTGAACCGGAACACCCTGCTATTATTTATGAAGCGCCGCGCCTGATTTATCTTCTCGTTTCCATAAACGACAATGTACCCATGGTAATAGACGATAAGAACACCTTAAATCTTCTAAAAGGCGATAAAATCAAGATTACCCATATTGAATCCAACTACAACCGCGGACTCAGTTGCGATATTCTTGGAGTCGGGGACGAGCAGGACTTTCAGAAAAGTCTTACCATTAATGCTCCAACCCGTATGCTGGTTCGCAAAGACAATCGATTAATCGGTGAAATAATACTGAATATTGATGTCGTTGATAATCAATTATTCACCTATCTGATGGAAGTAAATGGAAAGAAACAGGCGCTTGTTGACGGACAGACACTCAATGTCAAACGAGGCGATAAGCTAAGGATTTTGAATGTTCTCCACGAAAAAATGATTCCCGCTCATTATAAAGTCAATTTGAAAGGCTATGTCCCGCCTAATGGATATAATAAGGGTGAAGATCGAAATTACACGATCGACGCCAACACATTACGCTGGAAGAAGTACTCTCTTAATGGGAATGGAAATATTTATCCTGTCGTTGTCGTTAAAAACGGGCAGGAATTATCCCGGATTTTCATTTCCATTGAATAAATAATTTTTTAGTATTTTCTCCATTCTTTATTCAGCCGCTCCCGAAACACATTATAATATATTGGTATCTACTCAGCTATATAAAATTAGTAAGGTTTATTCAGGCTCTAGGGTTCGGCTGCGGAACAGTACTAATCACGGTTGCAGAAAAACATTAACCATCGAATTTATTCGATGGATTGAGCGAGGTCCCACACAAAGCCGACTTTAGTCGGGATACTCACCGAATAAATTCCCCAGAGGGACAAGCGGTTTGTATTTCCGGGGATTTTAAATCCACTCAATAAATTCTCCAAGGGGACAGGGAGTGGTTAATGTTTAAAATTTCGCTTCGGGGTTATGGCGTGGAAGAGTTACAGAGTAAAGCCCTGTTACCAAAAGTATGTTATAAAACCCGGCATATTTGCGGCTGAGTTACGTTTATTTTTACTATTAAATTTCATAATGCTATTGTAGCTTATCAAAGTAATGATTATCATTTAGTGCAAGATGAATGATCTAAAAACCACCAGAACACCAAATCCGAATTCTTCAACAGTTTACACTGAAAAATAAATTATCGGTCGATTTTTTATCCTGAATTATTCATAGCCACGAAGGCACCAAGACACAAAGAGATGTTTAAAATAAAAATAAAGATAAAAAGGGAAGATGTAAAATTTTATTTATTTCGTACATTTCAATATCTGTATTTTATTAATTCTTAGAGCCTTAGTGTCTTTTCCCGAAGGGATCCCTTCGGGGGTGGCAAGGTTTATAAATTAAACAGGTTATATGAACTTTTTAAAAATGTTAACATAAACAAATAATAGAGGTCAACTATGAAAAATAATTTATACACGGCAATTATTCACAAAGAAGAGGACATGTTTGTCGCTGAATGTCCCGAAGTAGGTACTGTAAGTCAGGGTGAATCTATTGAATCAGCAATAAAGAATCTTAGGGAAGCAACAGAATTGTACTTAGAAGAATTTCAAACTTCGATTTTCAATCATCCGTTATTAACTACTTTTGAAGTTTCTACCGAAAATGTCTAAACTAAGAAAAATTTCCGGCACAAGGGCAATCAGGACTTTTGAAAAGCTGGGCTTCATTCTGGTCAGGCAGCGTGGTAGTCATGTAGTAATGCGAAAATACAGACCAGGGGGAGACATTGGTTGTGTAATTCCACTTCATCGTGAATTGAAGATAGGTACATTAAAGGGAATTCTACGACAGGCAAAGATATCGGAAGAAGAATTTATAAACTCTCTATAGTCAACTTTGGTGATTTCGTCCCCGCCCTTCGGGAGCAGGCGGGCTAAATTAGTTTGGTAAAGTCGCAGGTCAAATATCTAAAATAGAAATACAAACCAATTTGGCTTCGCTGAAAATTGGTTTCAGCTTTTATTGATGGAATAGTAGTGTGGTCAATGTTTTAATCCGGCACATCTAAAATTAGCGCAAAAAA
>JAGLWX010000309.1 GCA_023133185.1 Fidelibacterota bacterium | reverse complement strand
AAATTTTCCGGCGTCATGGCAACGTCAAATTTGAAGCCGCCAAATTGAATTCCACCGCCATAACTGATGCCCCGGTCTGAGTATCCGCCTCTTATAATGATTAAATCTCTGAACATATATTCAGCGCCGGCATTGTATCCTAAAAAATCTTTCCCTGATAAATGAACATCGCTTGCCGCGATCAGGTTGGGCAGACCAAACAGATCAAAATAGCTGAATCCGACGCCAATCCGGGTCGGCAGCGTTTCCTTTAATTTGCTGCTCGTATTCCATTTCAGCGACGAGTTTAAATTTCTGAACACCGCCCCCAAAGTTATTTTCTCGCCAATATATATCGCAGAACCAATATCAAAGGAAACCCCCTTGGCGGAATATCCCGCCAGACTATGATACAGATATTTTCCGGATAATCCGATGGAAAAATTATCCCCGATCGTTTTGCTGTATCCGAGCATAAAAGCGCTTTGAAGATCGGAAAATTTCTGGGTGATATATCCATATTGATCTCTCCCCTGGATATTATCGATGGACAATTGAGTCCAGCCCAACCCGATATTGCCCCATGAATTCAGCGGATAAACAAACGCAAGATCATAATAATTCCGGTCAAAGGCTAACCTTGCGATAGTGGCATTGAACTGTCCTTCATATAACATACCGACCATTCCGGGATTGGAAAAAATAGTCGTGGCGTCTTCGGAAGAGGCTATTGCTGCGCCGCCCATTCCAAATGCCCTGGCACCGTTTGCCAGACTCATGAAACTGCCGGCGGAACCGCCACTCTGGGCAAACATATTTCCAGTGAACACTAAAAGTAATATCAGCGAATATCGCACTATCAGCTGTCTATCTGAGAACCGCCAATTTTCCAATTTTTTGATCTCCCTGACTGGTTTTTACAACAAAATAATATACGCCGTTTGCCACAACGTCACCGTCGCCGTTTCGTCCGTTCCACTCCATATCTGTACTTGGTGTGTTGGCATAAATCTGTCCGTCTTTATATAGATCTAGATCAATGACATGATTACCAACGGCGTCATAGATTTTTATATCAATAAATGTATTATATGAAAAAAGGATGTTAAACCGCATACCTTCATCGGGATTAAAAGGATTGGGATACGCGAAAACATATTCATCCTTGGGTTCGCCTTTTAGAAAAACCGGTGTGGAATAATTGGGGATTTCATCATATGTAAATGCCGTATAATAGTACATTTTATCATCAACCAGGTCTTCGTCAGTAAAGTCACTTGATGTTCCGTCGTATATCACCGTTTCAGTCGTATCCGGCAACAGGATGAAATCTTCCGTGTTGCGTAAAATGATCGTTCCTTCATAATCCACGTCATTGGGATTACGCCAGGTCAATTTTAATCTCCCCGACCCATCCTCCTGAGCTTTAAAATCGGTAACGGGATCCGGTGGGAAGGAGTCCAGAGAGGATACGTATGTTTCCAAACTGTCGGCAGTACCGGAAAAGTATTGTAAAGAGGGATTTAAAAAATTCAGTGAATCTAATTTAAAAACAGCCTCTCCACTGTCGATAGCGACAAAGATCAGATTAAAAAATGGACCGGGTGCGGAAACAAACCTTTCTGCTCCTAATGTAACTCCTACAAGATATAGCATTGTATCTGTTTCAATATCTTCCTGACGGATATCACAAAACGTTGCTCCCTGAAAGAGGCTCGCCGGTGTTCCTTCTAAAAAGCGGTAAATGTTTTCGTCATAATTCAAGCGAATATAGACCGATTTGATCGAATCGCCTTCACTGATCCCGATTTCCAGACTCACCGTATCTGTCTCGCTGACTTCATCGGTATTCAACTCCATATAAACATGGGGCGTCACTTGTGAGAATGCCAATGAATATAAAATTAAAGTAATAACAGCGGCAATTATTTGTATTTTTTTTGTCATAGGGTTGCTTTCAATCTATTATTATCGTAACAGCATAATTTTTTTCGTCTTATTTACACTTTTTCCATGCAATTTCAGAAAATACATTCCGCTGGAAACCGGCTGATCCAGTTGGTTTTTCCCGTTCCAGTACAGCACATACTTACCGGACCGATGGTAACGATTCTCTAACGTTATTATCGTATTACCTAAAATATCCCGAATATCTACTATATAGTTACCGGGCTTATCCGCAGCGATGGAATAAGCGATCTTTGTACTTGCATTAAAAGGATTCGGATAGTTATTCAGCAGAAAATATTCTTCCGGTACGATCAGATCATCGCCTCCGGAAAAATAGCGAACCTCAATTTGCTTACCCTGACTGTTACGGACGTCAATTTCTTCCAAAAATAATTCCATATCGATTGTAGTCTTTTTCCGGAGCGCTATTTCAACAAACTGTCCTTCACCGTTCAGAGAATTACTCAAAGCGACAAAATTCAGATCAATGATTCCTTTTGATAAAAGACCATCGGGAACCAACATGAGCTGCGTCTCTGTAGTATTCCGAACCCAGTCTCCGGCTGTTATTGATTGCACCTGTAGTTGTGTTGAATTAAACCGCCAGCATAGATGCGCCGACGCCATATCCTGAACATTCTTCATGAAAACCCGAATGATTGACAGATCAGAGGATAGATTTTCATTCTCCTGGTATATTTCCAATTGACACGTTTCCCGAGTCGTGATTTTCTGATTAAACACGCCGGATATCGACCGCTGGTAATTTATTCCAAGGATCATCAGGTCATAAAAATTAGTTGTGTCGTCAAGACTCAAAACTGACGGTATGGGAGAATCCGGTGATCCAATATCAAATCGTTTATACCAGTTGGCACTTGCGGAACTAAGCCATAAATAATTGGCAAACAAACTGACGTCTTCCCAACTGACCCTGGCGTCACCAATTCCCGCTGTGCTGATTTCTGCGCCGCCGCTATATGTAAAATCGCCTAAAATATATTTCGCCCAGGCATCGTATCGCTCACTATTGCCGCCCGCTTCCACATTTGCATAATTTTGCAGATGCTGATAGGTATGATACTGAATTCCCCAACGGTCACGAATGTCGATATTCTGGATAAAAATTGGTGAGATTCCCGGACCAACGACGTTGAATTTCAAACGAATTATACTGCTTGAATCGACAGTACCATACTCGGCAGTCCGTTCTTCATTGATCTCCACATTGTATTGAAAAATCGTATATTCCGGGTGATCTTCATCAAATAAATCAACTTGTGTCACAGATGTAATCACATAATACCCGGCACCTAAGCCCCACAAATCATTCCAGAGGCTACCTAATTCAACCGATTCATACTCAAGTATCCGGTTATCAAATCCAAATTGAAAGGATGCAGATTTAATACCTAATTCAATACTGTCATTTTTTACCGGTATAAAGACATCTGCATCAAATGACAAATCATCAATTCGCTGATTCTTACTGGCGGTCGTGCCGTTGATTGGCCGGAATGTCGGATAGAACATATTGAGTCTTGTGCTATCATCCTCGGCAGACGATGCAAACCCGTTTCGGATCGTAACGGGTAAATTAAGCGCCTGATAAAAAAACTTTTCAGCACTATCGGGAATAGTGATAATATTATGTACATCTGGAGAAACAGTTATATCTTCTTTAAATACTTTAATGCTGAACCACTTTCCGTAAGGACCGGTGGCTGTTGTATCAATTTCAAGATTTTCCGGATTTTCATCCCGCCAGTTATGGACTACAGCCACAACGAACATCATCTGTTTATCTACATCTACTATCAATAGAGAATCACCACCAAAATCAAAACTGACCGAATTTACGCTGTCTGATTGAACAGGAAGTCCCCGGAGAGGATCAATCTGCAGTTCTAACTCTAATCCATAACTAATTAATGAATCGTCCAGGCTGAATTTTTCATCACCCCTGTCCATATACAGGCGCAGTTCATCAATAAACCATTCTGTACTGCTGTTGGTGATTGGCCATAATCGAAAACCTTTCAAATAATAGGTTGTTGTGTCATTCTCATCAGTTCTTGAAAACTTAAAACTCGCAATTGCGGTCGTATCGCCAGATGCCAGATGGCGCCACTTACTGGAGGCATTATTTAGTACATACTCAAATTTCCAGACGTACTGTGCCTGTGACTGCACAAAACAGCATAGTATGCTCATCAGTAAAAGTGCTCTATATCCTGAACGGTGTTTCAGCAATTTCCGAATCCTGTTTAACGCATTAACGTTATTTTATAGTTTTTCAATATATTAGCGCCTTCAACCCGGATAAAGTATATACCGCTACTGACCGGGACATTAAGATGATTCAGACCATTCCAGTTCAGATGATATTGTCCACCGGAATGATAATTATGTGCCAATTCCCGGACCAGTTTACCCTGTAAATCACAAACCGAAATTCGATAAAAACCATTACTTCCTTCGGGAATTAAGTAACTGAGGTTTGTCACCGGATTAAAGGGGTTGGGGTAGCATTCCATCAGGAAATAGTCAGATATTACGACTGGTTCCGGCTGAACATCAATATCCAGCGCAACTTGCTGACAATTTCGGTCTCTCAGATCGGCATGATCTAATTGTATCAATCCTGTTTCAGCGCCGATTTTTTCAAACTCGGCCGTCAGAAAACATCCTTCACCACTGATCGGTTTTTCGAGCGCCAGAAAATTAACATCCACAATTCCTTTTTCCAGCTCCTCTGGAGGATAGAGCAAAATATTTTGAGACGAGGACTCTGTTACCCAATCACCCAGTTTCAGATCTGAAAGCATGTAGTTCGCCGGATCAAATGTCAGCTTGAGATGTGCAGAAACGATCTCCGGGATATTCTTCATATCAAGTTTAGCCCGGTAAATGTTTGGTTTGTTGGTATTTCCAGTAACATTAAACGCCAGTTCCGGTAAATCTTTATACACAACTGCCTTCTGACTGAAATCTCCTCGCAGCGTCCGGTAATAATTTGTACCGATCACCATCAAATCGAAAAAATCCGTTTTGCCATCGGGTCTGAGATTATCGGGATTGTATGTTGTCGAATCACTACCAACGTCAAAGCGGGCATACCAATTGTCAGAAAGAGAATCCAACCAAAAAAAATCGGCAAACAGAGTAACGTCATCAAACGGTTCAATCAAGCCGTCACAATTTCCATCAATCAATGTCCCTTTACTATCGGCAAAATCCCCAAGTATCTGTTTCGACCAGGCATCTGCAGTATCCGCGTCATTTTCATTTTGTAATTTCTGATAACAATGGTAAGGAATTCCCCATTGATCCAGAATCCGTATGTTGGAAAGAAACAGAGGGCAGATCCCCGGTTCTTTCACTTTGAAATAAAACACTCCCAGAGAATTATTCGCGATACCGACATAATTTTGCGGACTGGTAAAATTTCCCATTACAATCGCTTCAAAACGCCTTGTTTGAACTGTATCATCTTCAATAATTCCATAGCTACCAGTATCCCAGCCTTCCCCTTGATATTGTTTTCCATCCCATACATCACCAAAAACGATAGAGCCCAGTGTATCCAAATAATGACTCTTCCATCCAATCTTAAACGAAGCATAGGACAGGCTGTCACCATTTACACTGCCGTCATGGGGCAGAAAAACATGCGCTTCAATTGTCAGTGTCCTCATTGTTTGCGCTTTACTCTCGTCACTGCCATCAATTGCCAGGTAATTTGGGTAAAACATATTACTGTCTTCACTGAC
The DNA here is from genome assembly GCA_023133185.1 of Fidelibacterota bacterium. Classification (GTDB taxonomy): domain Bacteria; phylum Fidelibacterota; class UBA2242; order UBA2242; family UBA2242; genus UBA9312. Next base: position 444 of record JAGLWX010000309.1, on the reverse strand, counting down.
TATTCCGTTCCGGATTATAACTGGGAGATTGATCGCCTGAACCGTAAACAACTTCGTCACATCTCCCGCCCAGGCATTTGAAGTACCAGCGCCAGTACCATCAGTATGAACAACCTCAATATCCCCGGCGGCTTTATCAACGGTTATGCCCAACTGAGCGCCATGCTGATCCGTGATTTCCATATCTTCCAGATCGTTTTCAGTTCTCCATTCCCGCACTATCATTGTGACAAAAAAGGTTGTTTTGCCAGCATCTAAAATGAGGTCACTCCCAAGTGAAAAAGTCGTATCACTGGTAGGTGAACCGGGTGCCGCTACGGCAAGTTTACTGACACTTATCGCATCAATCAGTGAATCTGCATTTATGTCAAGGCTTCCGGGATAATTATCTGTGTTCTTCCATAGCTGCAGAGAATCAATATACCATACCGGCTGATCCGTCAC
>JAGLWX010000308.1 GCA_023133185.1 Fidelibacterota bacterium | reverse complement strand
GTTGCACTTAACACTTGAATCTAGCGAATTTATTGATCTTCTTTTTATTCATTGTCAGAATTTCCGGATCGATGAAAGAAGATTTTGAGTTATATTGAGTAAACAACTGGCTTATTTCCTGGCGCATGGCAAGATATTTGGAATCTCTCGTATCTAAATCCGACTTTTTACCGGCATAAGAGGATAACCGTATCATCTCTTTGTAAATTCCATAGTGATAATCCAGACCTTTCAGTAGAAAAGCAGGAGACTTGGTCAGTTTTCCTTTAAACTTTAAAACACCATCAAATTTCCGGACAGTTTCTTCCTTGGCTTTTTGATATGCTTCTTCTGAAGAATAAAGATCCGTCAGATCCCATTTATGCTGATCTGCAATCTCAGAGCGGTCACGCGTCTGTGACAGGACTTCATTGCTAAAAAAGCTAAGTGTTAGAAATACCATAAGTACACCAATTAATTGTTTCATGATAACCTCTTGTTAGTGTTAAAATTTCGTTAACATTCCCAAGCTGGGGCTTGAGAATGAGTTGTTTAAGCTGGGACTTGGGAATAAGTTGTTTGCAAAGAAAACCGATCCTGAAAAGACCATTTGACTTCGCGAAAAACCGGTTTAAATAGAATTCGTAGTTTACTTTCATTAAAAGGGAGAAAACAATAATAAGTCTCTTATACGCTGTTTTACATCGGTCAAATATAGCCTTAAACACCGTAGTAAAGCAAATATTCAAATGGCGTCGGTCGGTTCCGGTTTTCCAGGAATTCGTTCGTGATTTTATAATCGATCCAGGTCTCGAAAATATCTTCCTGAAAGACATTTCCCTTAAGGAGAAATTTGTAATCCTGTTTCAGATGGTCGAGCGCCGATTCAAGTGAGGTTGGTAACGATTTGATTGAATTCCGGATATCAGCATTTTGCGGATCGAAGAGATTTACATCGAAAGGACCGAATCCTTCATCTGTAATGTTAAATTTATTCCGGATTCCGTCGATTCCAGCAAGCAGCATCGCCGACATGGCAATATACGGATTGCAGGTGGCGTCCGGTGAACGGTATTCGATGCGCTTTGATTCCGGAGTGGTGGCGTATTTGGGAATGCGGATAGCAGAGCTGCGGTTTCCAAGGCTGAAGAATAGAGCCACTGGCGCTTCAAAACCGGGAATCAGGCGTTTATAGGAATTAGTCGAAGGATTTGTCAGGGCGGTAATTGCCGGTGCGTGTTTTAAAATGCCGGCAATATAAGATTGAGCCAGTTGGCTCAGACCGCCATAGCCATCGGCGTCATAGAAAAGCGGCTTTCCATCTTTAAAAAGATGCTGGTGAAAGTGCATGCCGCTGCCCGGTTCGTCGTGGAGCGGTTTCGGCATGAAGGTAGCGGTTTTGCCATATTTTTTAGCAACCATTTTGGCGATATATTTGGTAAGAATCGTAACATCAGCCATGCGGGTTAAATTTCCGAGTAATACTTCGATTTCCACCTGTCCGGAACTACCGACTTCATGATGGTGGTACCTTACGGGGATTCCGCAATCTTCCATAACTTTAACCGTTTCGGAACGGATGTTGTGAAGTTCATCACAGGGGGGAGCTGCATGATATCCGCGATGATTAAACAGCTGGTAGCCATCTTGTTTACCTTCATCGAAATAATTGCTCCACTGAGCCTCGTTGGAATTGATTTTAAAATAGGAATAAAAGGGGTCGTTTCGATAATCGACACTGTCAAAAATATAATATTCAAATTCCGGTCCCCATTTACTTTCAGTCGCAATTCCCGTTGATAACAGATATTCTTCGGCAAGAGCAGCAATGTATCGGGGGTCTCTGTAAAAACGTTTCTTTGTATCCGCTTCGGCGATATTGCATAAAAAACTCAAGGTTGGATATTCGTTAAAAGGATCCATGAATGCCGTTTTAAGATCCGGGATCAATACCATATCACCGGCTTCGAGAGCTTTGAATCCGGGAGTGGAAGATGAATCGAATCCGACTCCTTCCTGCATGAGTTGATCATTAAACTGGTGTGCCGGAATAGTAATATGATGAAGCCCGCCAAACAGATTTGTGAATTTTAAATCGATGAATCGAATATCATTTTTCCTGATAAATTCCGTTGCTTCTTCCAATGTGGTAAACATACGAACCTCTTTAAACTTTAATTATATTCATTCAAAGGGTAATATAACGTAAACAATTTAATTATAACAACAAAAATGTAGGCGGCATGCTTAAATTAATTAAGATTCTTCACTTGAGTATTATCAAGGTTGCTTGCCTGAAATACAAAAGTGGTTTTTAGTGTCTTGATGCTGTAAATTTTTGCATATTTTTAAAAGGAGCAATTTGTGAAAAAGATCGAAAAACGAAGAGACTATATCAGCTGGGATGATTATTTCATGGGCGTTGCGCTGCTTTCGGCTCAGCGGAGTAAAGATCCCAATACTCAAGTTGGTGCGTGTATAGTTAACCGGCAGAAAAAGATTGTCGGAGTTGGATATAACGGTTTTCCTACCGGTTGTTCGGATGAACTTCTTCCCTGGAATAGAGAAGGCTCTTTTTTAAAGACCAAATATCCATATATCTGCCATGCGGAGCTGAATGCTATTCTAAACAGTATATCAAGGGATTTGAATGGCTGTACCGTTTATGTAGCTCTGTTTCCTTGTAATGAATGCGCCAAAGCAATTATTCAAACCGGCATTAAAGAGGTCGTATATCTTTCGGATAAATATCAGGATACCGACGCAGCCAGGGCGTCTAAAATCATGTTTGATCAAGCGGGAGTAACACTCAGAAAAATGAAGATCGGTCGAAAGTCTTTAGAGATTCACTTTGATGAATCGATGGTCTGATGCATAACCTGTTTTTTATGATAATTATCTGATAATTGAGTTTATTGACTGAAAATCAGATAGAATATAATCAGGTTGTTGTTCTTTTAATGATTTTTCAGTTCGCATGCCATATGTGACGGCGCATGTGTTCATTCCGGCTGCTTTTCCGGCGATAATATCCTTTTCGCTATCGCCGACCATCAAGCATTGTTGCGGGTCGATGTTGAATTGTTGAGCAACATACAACAGGGGATAAGGATCCGGTTTTTTCAGTTCCAACGAATCGCCGCCGAGAATAAGCCTGAAATACTTATCAAGTTGAAAATGAATTATGATTTCGTTCACATATACAAGGGCTTTATTTGAAATCACGGCTAATTGTAACCCGGCAATTCGACTTAAAGTATCTACAACTCCCGGATAAGGGAGTGTTGTATCCAGTACATGCTGAGCGTAGTATTTCCGGTAAATTTTATCTGCTTCAGAGAGTAAGTCATGCTCGATTATATGGCGTTCATCATTATAAATTGATTTACCTAAAGCCCTTTTAACCAACATGCGGATCCCGTCGCCGACAAATGAATTGCTCTGTTTCAATGTAATCGGATCGTATCCAAGATGTTTTAATGTAAGGTTTATCGAAGTGGTGATATCCCGGCTTGAATCTACCAGGGTGCCGTCGAGGTCGAAAAGAATTGCCTGAAATTTGGATTTAGTCATTGCTCTAATATACAATCTGCATTGAATTATCCCAATTATCGATAGCAATTCTAAAGTTACCCCGAAATTTTAGTGCTGTACCTAATATTATGTCGAGATGATATATGGAATAAGAGAAATAGGGGAATAAGGGAAATAAGGGCAATACAGGGAATACCCCTATATCCCGCGAATCCTTATACCTTATATCCCTATACCCTATACCTGGTGGAGCCGTCCCCTCCTTGCTAAGGAGGGAAAGAGGGGAGGTCGATTGGAA
>JAGLWX010000307.1 GCA_023133185.1 Fidelibacterota bacterium | reverse complement strand
CTCACCGGCGCTTGCGGCAATTGTCCGATGAGCACACACACATTGAAAATGGGTATTGAAAAGAAACTGAAGAAAGAGATTCCTGAGGTAAAAGCCGCTGAACAGGTTGTTTAAAGCTATCTGTAATTATGACTGAATTTTCATCTCCGGATCAAAGTAAAAAATATCAACGATATCAGCTCGTTTTCTCCATTATTGAATTCATTATTGGATTAGGATTTCTCATTGCAATTCTCTCTACAGGTCTGACAATTCAGTTAGAAGAAGGCATTCGGCATTATATTCAAAATAATTATGCCGTGCTGATCGTCTTTGTTACATTGTTAGGAATTGGAGAAGCCATAATTCTATTTCCCTTTACATTTAGCTCGGGATACCTGATCGAACACCGTTTTGAGCTAAGCGACCAATCTCTGGGTTCCTGGTTTTGGGAACGAACCAAACAGCTCCTGATTTCATATCCTATCATGCTTGTTCTGATAGTAATATTTTATGCCCTGCTGCGCCGGTTTCCGAATAATTGGTGGATTATGATGGGTTCTATCTTAATCCTGTTTTCGATTTTGCTGGCGCGGATTGCTCCGGTCCTGCTGTTTCCGCTATTTTATAAATTCAAACCACTTGAGGATGAATCACTCGCTGAAGATGTTTCCAGCCTATCTCAAAAAGTCGATTTACGGCTGGAAGGCGTCTATCAATTCAACCTGAGCAAAACTACCCGCAAAGCCAACGCCGCATTCACCGGGATCGGCAAATCAAAACGGGTTATTTTGGGTGATACTTTGCTAACTAAACTGGAACCCGGTGAAATTCTGGCGGTTCTCGCCCACGAACTGGGACATTATAAGTTAAAACACATCTGGAAAGGAATGGCAATTGGAATTTTATTGACCTATACCGGGCTTTTTCTAGTATCAACTGCATATGATTCCGCCAGAACTCTTTTTCAGTTTAGCCATACCGCTCAGATAGCCGCCCTGCCGGTTATCGGCATTTTATTGACTATTTATCAGTTTATTACGGCTCCCCTGACAAATGCTTATTCTCGTTCAAATGAACGGGCTGCAGATGATTTTGCAGTGGATATGATTGGAAATCCGGAGTCTTTTATTTCCGGTCTCAATAAACTGGCAGATCAGAATCTGTCCGACCGTACGCCACATCCGGTTATAGAATTTTTATTTTACAGTCATCCTTCCATCGAGAAACGCATTGCCCGTTTAAAAAACCTGACTGAAAAAGATCACCTGTTTTATGACAAACACCAGCATTGACTTCCAGATTAATAATTCTTAGTAAGTAAGTGTACTTTAAAAAATATTATATAAATTGAGAGCTTATTATGAAACAAGCCGTCAGCATTAGTATTGGTCATTCAAAACGGGACAAAAAGGTCGTAATCGACCTTCTTGGGGAAAAGGTTTCCCTGGAGCGGATCGGCACCGACGGAGATATGAAGAAAGCAGCCGAGCTGTTCCGGGAACTTGACGGAAAAGTGGATGCGTTCGGCATAGGTGGCGCCGATCTCGGATTGCAGGTAGATAAAAAATACTACACTCTTCATTCCGTCAAACCCATGGTTCAATACATCCGAAAAACCCCATTTGTAGATGGTCTGGGATTAAAAACTACTCTGGAGCGACGCACTGCCGCTTTCCTGGAACAGCATATCGGTTCGGAAATAACCTGGAAAAGAGTACTATTTACTTCAGGAGCCGACCGCTGGGGGCTGGCAATGGGTTTTGTAAACGCCG
>JAGLWX010000306.1 GCA_023133185.1 Fidelibacterota bacterium | reverse complement strand
GCCATGGCTGACAGTGAAGAAAAAACCCTCACGCTTCGATCCTCTGTTTCAAAGGATGGAAAATTTGCGGAGGTTTCTATTCAGGATTCAGGCTCAGGAATTGAAAAGGAAAAACTTGATAAGATATTTGAAGTTTATTTTACAACGAAAGTAGATGGATTAGGAACCGGATTGGGACTGGTTGTAGTGAAAGATATTGTTGAAAAGCAGCATAAGGGCAGAGTCTTTGTCGAATCGGAAGTCGGCAAAGGGACAACTTTTTCGATTCAGTTACCTTTAAAAGTTGAAAGGAAGCAGATGAAAATTTTAATAGTCGAAGATGAGGCATATATCAGGGAATTTTATATGACGTTTTTCGAGGATAAGGGATTGGAGGTCTTTTTAGCCGTAAATGGAAAAGAAGCGCTGGATAATTATGAAAAGATTCAACCGGATATTATCTTATCCGACATCGATATGCCGGTTATGGATGGATTTGAACTTGTTAGGGAAATAAAGTCAAGAAAGCCCGAACAGAAAATAGTTCTTATGACCGGTTTATATTATGAGACTTCTGTCAAAGAGCAGCTTAATAAAGCCAATATACCGTTTTTTACCAAACCTGCCAATCTAAATGATGTATGGAAAATTGTAAGTGAGGAGTTGAAGAAGTAATCCTGAGTTCATCCCCGCCCGACCGCAGGCGGGGAAGGGTGACTAACCTAAAAAAGAATTCAGCATATAAAGTTCACATTAATCCGTCCCTAATGGATTTCGAAATGAACAACAACCGGACTAACTAACTTGTTGTAATCTTCAAATTTCATAAGAATCACATCGATGTGATTACAGGCATTAAAGGCAATTTCGTCATTGTCAACAAGGTCGGAAGAAATATACGTATCCATGTTATAGAAAATTCCGAAAGGCGGCATTCCTCCGGTTTCACAGTCAGGAAACTGTTTTCTAAATTCATCTTCCGATGCGAGCTCTACTTTTCGGGCATGTAGTTGACTGGCAAACTCACGAAACCCAATCCGGTCATTGGCAGGTAAAACCGCAAGCGCCATTTTCCCATCGATTTTTACGACAATCGTTTTAACAAAGTTTTTCCCCGGAATATGGGCGTTAGCCGCAGCTCTTTGGGCTGTGTACGCTTTGGAGTGTTTGGATAATGTGAATTTCACACCGTTTTCCTTTAGAAAAGATAGGATTCGTTTTTTTTCCGGCATTTTAACCTCCGTATATAATTTATATATCAATATAGCGGCTTTAGAAATAAGTAGCAAGCCAGAAGCGAAAATTTTATTGTTCTTTCAGTCATTTTATTACACCTGTCAGGTTTATTAGATACTTCCAAATTCAGATAAGATTAACCGATTAAACCTGACAGGTGTAATCGCGCAATTCTGTCTTTGTTATCCAGGCACGGATACATTTGATATTATCTTTTTTTAGTTCGGTGTGCTGATTAAATTAGCAACCGCGTAAATGAAAGATTTTGATGTGAAATTTAAGTGAGAAAGGGATGTGAAAAATGCCGATAGTTGATTACAAAAAATATGTTGCCATGCTCGAGAAAGCCCGCCAGGAACAATACGCTTACCCTGCGATAAATATCACTACTACCGATACTTTGAATGCCGCCATCGAAGGGTTCGCCGCCGCTAACAGTGATGGAATTATTCAGGTTTCAACAGGCGGAGGCGCGCATGCTTCTGGAAATTTAAAAGATATGGTGCTTGGATCTATCGTTTTAGCCGAACAGGCGCATCGTATCGCCGAGAAATATGACATTAATATCGCGCTTCATACCGATCACTGCCAAACGGATAAGATCGATAAGTTTTTGAAACCTTTGATCGCCGAAACTGCCAAACGACGGGCAGCCGGGCAACCGAACCTGTTTAGTAGCCACATGTACGATGGCAGCGCCGTGCCTTTGGAGGAAAATTTAAAAAATGCTGTGGAGTTGTTGAAACTCTGTGCCGAGAATGAAATAATTCTCGAAGTCGAAGCCGGGGTTGTCGGCGGTGAAGAAGACGGCGTTAATACCGAAAATGTCGGAAAAGAAAAATTATATACGACTCCAGAAGATATGATCGCAGTTTACGAGACTCTGAACCAGGTAAAAGGCGCCAAATATATGTTCGCGGCGACTTTTGGTAATGTTCATGGCGTTTACAAACCGGGTAATGTTGTATTGAAGCCGACAATCCTCAAGGAAGGTCAGGACGAAGTAACTGCAAAATACGGTGAAGCGGCGCGTTTCTTCCTCGTTTTTCATGGCGGATCCGGTTCAAGTATTGAGGATATTCACGAGACGCTGGAATATGGCGTCATCAAAATGAATGTCGATACCGATACCCAGTATGCGTTTACCCGCCCGGTTGTGGGTCATATGTTTACCAACTATGACAAAGTTTTGAAAGTTGAAGGCGAAGTGGGAGTGAAGAAACTTTATGATCCCCGCGCCTGGTTGAAAGCAGCCCGTAAGGGTATGGCTGATCGTGTCGTTCAAGCCTGTAATGATCTGAAATCGGCAGGTAAAAGTATGGGGCGATAAGGTGTCTAAACAAACTTTGCGAAAGTTTCAAACTTTCGCAAAGATAAATACGAACCTGGTTGATGGTGATTGCTGTGAGCCAGGCTTTTTATAGAAGAATAAATCAATGACTACTTTTGAATATCAAAAATCCCGACGCTTCTTTGCCCAGATTGCAGGCGGAATGGAGGAATTTGGCAAGGAAGAATTGGCGGAATTGGGCGCAACGGATATCAAAACCGCCTACAGAGGACTTTATTTCAATGCCGATAACAAGGTCCTATATTCGGTTAATTATCAATCCCGGTTAGTCACCCGGATACTCGCGCCACTGCTGACATTCGATTGCCACAGCACGGATTATTTATACAAAACGGCGAAGTCAATCCCCTGGCGGGAAATATTCAATACTGATCATACTTTTGCAGTATATTCGTCGGTATCGGACAGTAAGATCACCCATTCAAAGTACGCGTCATTACGGTTGAAAGACGCTATCGTTGATTATTTCCGTGAATTAAGCGGCATTCGCCCGAATGTTGAAAAACAGTATCCCGATATCTGGATCAATTTACATATTGAGCAAAACCGGGCGGTAATTAGTGTCGATACTTCCGGCGGATCGCTGCATCGACGTGGTTACCGTAAGCAGGCTGGAATTGCTCCAATGCAGGAAACCCTGGCGGCGGCAATAATCAGGTTGACCGGATGGGAAGGAGAAAAACCTCTTATCGATCCGATGTGTGGTTCGGGGACACTCATTTTTGAAGCTCTAATGAAATATTGTCGGATTCCTGCGGCTTTCAACCGGAAGCAATTCGGATTTATATATCTACCGGATTACGAATCAGAAATATGGAAAACTGTCCGGCATAAAACGAATAGACAAATTCGACAATTGCCTGAAAAACTGATTTCAGGAAGTGATATTTCCAGATCAGCCATTCGTGATGCTATCGACAATAGCCGGAGTTTTCAAAGTGGTCGTAACATACAATTTGAAACCCGCGATTTTCATGATATTAAGGCAATAAATGACAGCATTATCGTAACCAATCCACCCTATGGCATTAGAATGGGCAAGGACAGCGACTTAACCCGGTTTTATCAGGAATTGGGTGATTTCCTGAAACAGCGCTGCCAGGGATCAACAGCATATATCTATTTTGGTGAGCGGGAATACATCAAGAATATTGGCTTGAAACCGGACTGGAAAATACCACTAATCAACGGCGCTCTTGACGGGCGACTGGTGAAGTATGAATTGTATTAACCACGAAGTCACAAAGACACATAATTAAAATATATTTGTAGAACAGGTTTTAAACTGGTTACACAGCTGCGCGGTGTAACCTCTGACCTCTGGTACGTCACGACGCAGAGCATAGCGATGAGGGAGATATTTGAAACTTGAAATTTGAAATTGATGCCGAATACACTTTTTTACTTTCTACTTCTAATTGTGTCATCGTATGTTAGTACAGTAGCTAGAATATATTTATTTTATGTTGATATTTGAAAAGAGTAAAAGATGTGGAAAGAAGGTGAGCAAGCTTGACTTGTCATTGATCCAAGAGATCGTTCAGAATGCTAAGCCCACCTTCTTATAAAACCTGAACAGTACACTAAGTACCCAAAAACTTGTATAAAGTACGATGATAGGTTTGATAATCCACATAAAAAAGGGGGTCAGTATGGAAAAAATTGTAATCGGGATTGACGTATCAAAAGACAAGTTGGATTATTCAATCTACAACGGCAGTTCCCATAGCAAAGGCTATATTGAAAATGAGATCAGAACCATTCAGTTGTTTTTGCGGGCGCAAAAAACTCAAAAGGATTTGCATGTTGTTATGGAAGCGACCGGGACATATCATTTGAAATTAGTCAGCTGTTTACAGGGAAGGGGGATTAATTTTTCAGTAGTTAATCCTTTAATAATCAAACGCTATTCAGAGTCAAAAATGCTGCGAGCCAAGACGGATTCGGTTGATGCGAGGTTAATATCCATCTATGGATATGAACAGAACCCAGCCCTATTTAAGCCACGCTCTAAACATCAAGTGAAACTCATTAGTCTATTAAAGGCAATAGAAGACCTGGTTCAAAATAAAAACAGTATTGAAAATCGTTTGGAGGCATTGAGCCAAACGCCTGATGACGTAAAAATCATCAAGAATACATTTAAACAAGTCATCCGTATTTTAGAGCAGAAGATTGCCAAATTGGAACAGGAAGCCCTTGAGATCTCCATAACTTATTACAAGGATGCCTTTAACCGTTTGCTAAGTATTAAAAGTGTTGGTGAAAAAACCGCTTTGGTTATTCTTGCCTTTTTTGGCTGTTTTGAAGAATTTGAGTTGTCTAAGCAGGTCGTGAGTTATATTGGCAGCAATCCAACTCCCCGTGAGTCCGGCCGGTCTGTTTTTGGACGTGGACGTATCAGTAAAAAGGGCAATGCCTATCTCCGGAAGCAGTTATTCATGACAAGTTTATCAGCGATCCAACATAATCGGGCATGTAGGGAATTATATCATCGGTTAAGGACAAACGGAAAAGAACATAAAGTCGCCAGAATAGCTGCAATGAATAAATTAGTCAGACAGATTTTTGCAGTCATGAAGTATCAAAGAGATTATGATCCGAATTATCAATTTTATGCTTGATTTTTAATACAGTACATTCTGAGAGAGCCTGCGACCGAAGAATCTCTAAAGACCGGAACGATTTATATATCCAGTGTGCAGGAATATTATTTCTGGCTGCAGAGTTACACTCTGCAACCGAAATGTCCGTTCATTTTAGATAATATGATCACAACTTTTGTCCTGCCAGAAATAACCTTTTCGCTTGAGTGTCAAATTACATTCTCTTGTGGAATAGTCTTTAATTGATTTCATAATGTCAGAAACTGAACGCGAATTTTCAAGTAGTGTATTATTTGGAACTTGCACTTTATAGCAATTTTTAAAATTTTACTAAACATAACAAACATATTGATATAAATAAATTATTTATCTACTATACACTATGTTTAAAAAATTTCATAATCAATAAAATGACATGTGAATAGTTAGTTACTCATTAACAAGACAGACACATTTTTTTAAAAAATGATAAGGTAAAAAAAATGAACAAAACAAAAGATTCATATCAATTTGCAGGTTTTTGGGTTCGATTAGGAAGTATTATTATTGATGGATTAATCATTCTAATCTGTGTTACTATCTTACTTTTTATTCTATTGATTCCGTTTAAATTTATTTT
>JAGLWX010000305.1 GCA_023133185.1 Fidelibacterota bacterium | reverse complement strand
GAATGACCGGCGACGTAATTCCACCGAATTTCCTTATGATTCAGTGAATCGAGCAATTCCCAGAGGTCCCTGTTTTTAACCGGTTTTTTCCCCGCCGTTCTCCAATTCCTGACTTTCCAGTTATGCAGCCATTCGGTTATTCCTTTCCTGACATATTCACTGTCGGTAAAAATACTCGCAGGTTCAGCGGTATCTAAAATTTTTAACGCTTCTATCACAGCAGTTAGTTCCATGCGATTGTTTGTGGTTTTATCTTGAAAACCGCCCCATTTCCGTTGCTCAATATTGTCTAATAGCAGTACAACTGCCCAGCCTCCGGGACCGGGATTTCCGGAACAAGCGCCATCGGTGTAAAATATTTTCATTAAGTTTCCAATTCTGGTTTGAAATTAGCGTTTTTCAAAGTCACTCTATTTTTGAAAGAATATTGTTTTTAAAGTAGAAATATATCTCTTTGGAATCATCGGTATGATATATCCATAATTCAAAATGCTGATCCCCTTTGGAATCAAGCGTCTGTTCATATATGGGCTTTCCCAGTTCTTGCAATAATTGCTGATCCGTCATTCCGATTTGTGGAGTGAAAGACGTAGCTACCGGTATTTTACGGGTCTGATCAACCGCTATCTGTAATTTTTCTTTTGCCGCCTGTTGTTTCAGGTAATCAATGCCTTGTTCGAGAGTCTGAATATGATCTTTGGTAATGAAAATTATTTCCGGGCGCAATTCCGTAGCCTTACGCAGTGATTCGAGCGCCAATTCAACATTTTGTTGATCGACAGATAAATTTACATCGCCGATGTAGCCGTAGGCAATTTTTAACAGCCAGGGATCTACTCGTTCACGGATGGGCGGATATTTTTTCACAGCCATATCAAAAAAGTTTAACGCTTTATCCCAGTTTTTATATTCTGTAAATACGGTTCCCCGGTGAAAATATATTTCACTCCAATACTGATCGGTCAAATCCCGGGAATTTGGAATATGCAGGGATCTTGCTTTGGTAAGCAGCCGCTCGGCTTGATCTATCTGGTTGATCAGAAGGAGTGAATCCAGATTTATTACAAGCCATTCCTGAATTTTCCTGTAGTTATTTTCAATGTCTTCTACCAGGGAAGGATATTCGGATTTTGCCGCTTGTTCGAGATATTGAGCTGCTTTTGAGTAATTTTTTGCCTCGATAAAATGCCCGGCGAGTTTAGCCTGCTGAAACGCCATCAGATCGTTGCACTCATCAATCATCCATCCGGCTTTAAATTTCCGGGGATGGGTGGGGTTTTTTGAAATAAAGTCTTCAAAATTTGCCTTGGCGGCGATATAATCCCCACTTTTAAAAAGCGCTTTGGCTTCATCACCCTGAGTCGGATTTCCACCGCTTATCATATTGAACGTTAGATAAATTCCGATACTGCTGAAATTTAAATTAGTGATCGGGCTGATATTATGAGGATCGGAGAAGTCGTCAAACTTCGCAAAATTATATTTTATTTCAACTCCGTATCCTTCTTTAAATTTGAACCCGATTTTAGATAGCATTTTCATCCCTACAGCCACCGAAAACGTCCAGCCGTCCTGATTGAGATAACGTTTGCCTTCCCTGGTTTTATATGCTGAAATGAAAGCCCGACCGGCATTGAACTGAACGTAATTATAGAATCGTTTTGACCATTGAAATGCAAGAGACTGACTGATGTTACCTTCAATAATCCTCGGCGAAAAATACAATTGCTCAATACTTCCGGGTATGGTTTGCTTCCAATTATCCGGGAGACCTTGATTTATGATGGGGAAACAGTACTTAAAGCCAAGCCCGGTCTGTAAATCGATAAAATTCTGTGGAAGCAGCAACCCAACCAGATTATACTTCATAAGATCCAGTTCTAAACTGTTCATATATCGGTTATAGAGGTGCTTGAAACCGTCCAGTTCGGTTTCAGTAGAATCGAACCTGATTGAATTCGCACTCAATATCTGGCTTCCCGCTTTCAGTTCAAAGGGGGTTATGCCAAAAGGATTTCTGAATTCGATGGGATTTTGGAAAAAATCTGCAATTTTATAGATGATTGATTGTGAAAACACGGGAGTGTTGATAGTGATTAAAACGGAGAATATGATTATTCGAAATTTCATTGTTTTAAAATAAAAAGTTTACAGGTGAAAAGTAAGCAAAAATTACACTGAAATTGTGTAAATTAGCGCGCCTGAAGGCTTGAAACTCTTTGTTATTTGATGTTGAAACAATACTTTTCTTTCAGGGTATAAACAAACATGCATCTTCACACCTATAAAAAGTACCGATTATTAACTATATTACCAATTCTTATTCTGCTTGAAATAATCATCTGCGGTAAGGCGCCGGAACAATTTGGTAAATTTACCATAGCGCGATTAAAATACGACGGAGGCGGAGACTGGTACAGCGATCCAAGTTCTCTCCCGAATCTCTTAAAATTCGTTTCTGAGAAAGCTCCGGTAGATGTCCATCCGGAAGAAGTCAGACTATCGGTTATGGATAAAGAACTGTATTCGTATCCCTATTTGTATTTGACGGGACATGGAAATATCCGTTTTAGTGAAGATGAAGTTCTGCGTTTAAGGAAATATCTGCAATCGGGAGGGTTTTTACATGCCGATGATAATTATGGAATGGATGCTTCTTTTCGAAGGGAAATGAAACGAGTTTTTCCCAATAATGAATTAGTGGAATTGCCCTACGATCATCCGATATTTCACTGTTTCTATGATTTCCCGAATGGATTGCCGAAAGTTCACGAACATGATGGAAAAGCGCCACAGGGATTTGGCATTTTTTATAAAAGCCGCCTGGTCGTGTTTTATAGCTATGAAAGTGATCTGGGAGATGGCTGGGAAGATCCGGACGTACACGGTGATCCTGAGGATAAGCGACTCGCGGCGCTGAAAATGGGAACCAATATTATCATCTATTCACTGGTACAATGAATAACACAGCGTTGACTAATTTTACTATTATTGCTGAAAAACTGGATAAACTCCGGCGAGACTGGAGCTGGTTTATCCTGGCAAAAGGGATGCTACGCGTTTTAACTCTCATAGCAATTGTCGTATTTATTTTAATAATCTGTGAAGGATTCCGATATTTCAACACGTTAATCCGGCGGGATATTTACTTTTTCATGATCGTTTTCAGTAGTATTTTTTTCCTTACTCCCATAATACTGGCGCTTATGGTGCGGTTTAACAGGATGGCTTCGTACTCCAATCATCGTTTATCCATACTGATTGGGGAAAAATACACCGACATAGGCGATCGTTTAGTTAATGTTTTGCAGCTCCATGAAATGGCGGTTAAAAAGGAAGCAGGTTATTCATTAGACCTTGTTAATCATTCTATTCGAACTATAGCAGATCGTGTTCAATCATATTCCTTCGGTGTTCTTATTCCATGGAGAAAATTTAAAGTCTCTTTATTGCGGTACGCGGCAATTTTTCTTGCAATTATCTTTATCGGTATCTACAATTATTCTTTCTTCAAACAATCATTTATCCGTTTGACTCATCCGGAAGTTGAATATTCAATTCCAAAGCCATTCACGATTGTGTCGGCGACGGGTTCATTCGGTGTATTTGGCGGCGATTCTGTTGATGTTGCTTTCCATTGTGAGGGCGATTATCCCGATGAAATCCAATTTGAAGCAGTCTATCCTGATTTTGTCAAAAACGGAACAGGTATAGTTGATGATTCCGGTAATGTCATAGTAAACTTTGGACTGGTTCGCAATACGATTCATTATGAAGCGTTTGTTCAAAACAGATCCATTTTCAAACCATGGAAGCGCATTTCAAGCGGCGTCGATACCATATACGTCACTGACCGACCGGAAATTTTACATGTCAAAACCAGAATTGAATTTCCTGCATATACGAGACTGGATCCAAAAATTCAGGAATCCAATACATCGGAACTTACTATTTATCCGGGCAGCGATCTTTTTTTGAATCTTCTATCAAATAAAATGCTTAAAACGGCATCAATCCGGTTCAAATCGGGGAAAACAACTAATTTGATAATAAGTGGAAAAACCGCTGCCGGAAAATTTATTATTTATGATAATGATGAATTTCAGATTAGCGTATCCGATGATAATGATGTGACAAATATTAATCCGATAAATTACCGGATAAGAATAATTCCCGATGCATATCCTGATTGTCAGCTAATTTCACCGGATATGGACATTGAACTGACTGAATCCATGGAAATCCCATTGGGGATACGGATCAGTGATGATTTTGGGTTTCAGAAAGCGTTGATCCAATATCGGCTTATTAAACGCTATGATCCGGACGGGCAGACTGAAGAATCCATTGAATTTCCACTTCCTGATAAGCAATTGACTCTCCAGGAATTGTATTATGTGTGGAATGTTGGAGAATTGAATTTATCACCTGAGGATATTGTCGAGTTCAAGGTTTCAGTTTATGACAACGATCCGATTAACGGTCCAAAAGCAGCAACTTCCAGAATATTAAGAGCAAGGTTTCCGTCATTGAATGATCTGTTTGCAGACGTTAACGAACAGCGGGACCAGATAGCTGATGAGGGTGAAGAGATATTAAATAATCTTGAGAGTTCCAAAGAAATACTGGAAGAGATATCCCGGGAATTACTGAAAGATCCCAAGCTGAACTGGGAACAGAAAAATCAGCTGGAAAAAGAGTTACAAAAGACCAAAGAAGCCGGTGAAAAGCTTGCAAAAATGGCGGATCAACTGGATGAAATGATCCAAAAGAGTCGTGATAATCAGTTATTCGATGAAGAAACCATCAGCAAGTTTGCCAAATTACAAGAAGCCTTCAGGGATGTTATGACGCCGGAACTGCGGGAGGCGATGAATAAATTGCAACGAGCTCTGGAAAAAATGGATAGTAATGAGATCAAGAAGGCTTTAAATCAGTTTCGCACAAATCGGGATCAATTTGCGAAGGAACTCGACCGGATGATTAAGTTATTGCAGCGGGTAAAAATTGAACAGTCGGTCGGAGAAATAGTTCGCCGCTTTGAAGATATGGTAAAGCGCCAGAAAAATATCAATTCGGAACTTGATAAAACGCCGGAATCCGATGAATCAAAATTTGACCAGTTAGCCGGTGAAGAAAAATCTGTTCAAAGGGATAGTGAAATTGCGCTTGATTTGATGGAGCGCACCAGGGATGAAATGAGTGATTTTCCGCTTATGCCTTCGGAGCAATTAGAATCTCTAATCCAGGAAATGAAAAAATCGGGGCTTATGGATGAATTAAAACAGGCGCAGAAATCGCTAAGCAAAGCAAATAAGCAGCAGGCACAGCAATCGACGCAATCGGCACAGCAACAATTGCAGGATTTTCTAAATAAGATGATGCAATTCCAATCTGAATTTAATAAGCGGGCGATGGACGAAGTGATGAGTGACTTCCGGAATGTAATATTTAAAACCATGCAGCTGTCTCAAAACCAGGAAAAACTTAGCCAGGTAATTAAACATACTCCCCGGCAAAGTGAACAGCTTCTTGATGTTGCCGTAAATCAGCAGCAACTTCAACAAAATCTTATCAAGATAATCGATGAATTAATTGCATTATCCAATAAAACATTCGGGCTGTCTCCCAGGGTTGGTAAAGGATTCGGGCAGGCATCAGCCGCAATGAACAATGCAGTTCGACAAATGGAGGAGCGAAATCCTGCGAACGCCACGAAATCGGCTCAGCAGGCGACTGCCGCAATCAACCAATCCGCCCTGGAATTAATCAATTCAATGAACAGTCTTAAATCCAGCGGTTCTGCCTCAGGGTTCGAAAATTATTTACAGCAATTACAGAAAATGGCGGGACAGCAACAGGGTATTAATGACGAAACCCAGATGATAAGCCTCGGACAGGCTGGACAACAGGCAGCGCTCCGGCGCTTAGCCGCGCGGCAGCAGCAATTGCGAAACTCTCTTGAGCAACTCCAGCAAGAGATTGGTGAAAACACCAAACAAAGTGGTGATCTTGGTGGTATTGCCAAAGACATGGACGATGTTATAAAAGATCTACGAGATAACCGCGTTTTACGAAAGACGCTCGAACGGCAACAACGAATACTGTCACGGTTATTAGATGCGCAGAAATCCCTGAGAACACAAGATTTTAAAAAGGAACGTAAAAGTAAAACCGGAGAGGAACTAGTGCGTGAATCTCCCGATCAGCTGCCGGCGGATCTGGGTGAAAGACGTTCTCTACTGCAGGAAAATTTGGAAAAGGCGCTGAAGGAAGGATATACGCGCGAATATGAAGAGATTATCCGTCAATATTTTGAATTATTATCGAAAGAGAGCGACCGGTAACAAATCTGTCATGATGAGATACTTGCTAAAAAGATTAGACAAATTTATCTCTGTAAAGCATGTCGGATTGCTGGTTGTTATTTTAATGTTAGTTTGTACAAATACACTGATCGGCCAGCAGCGCTGGAAATCACCAGAGGTATTAAAAAAAGAACTTCAAACAAAATTCCGAATAGCACAGCGACTCGAAAACCAGGGGCAAATTGAACGAGCTCTTGAACTATATAAATACATAGTGAACCAGGACCCGAAAAAATACACATATTATCATCGGTATGCTTATCATCTATTCAGGTTAAAACGCTATGATGAACTGGAAAATGTAATCAAAATCTTTTTAGAACATAATCCTCGCAATGAAACGGCTATCGTCGATCTTGGAGAATTGTATTTCAGTCGCGGCGATACGACGCAAGCTGATGAATATTGGGAAAATGCATTACAGAAATCGAATTATTCGCAATCGTTTATCCGGTCTCTGTTTAACGGGTTGATTTCGCTGCAGCAATATGAACGGGCAGGTGAACTTATACAAGACGCTCGCGACTATTATCAGAAAGACGATTTATTTGCAATCGAGGTCGCCCATTTTCAGATGCTCAGAGGAAATTATGTAAAAAGCGCTAAAGAATATTTATTATACGGAAGAAGCAATAGTCGAAATTACCGGCAAATCAGTAGTCAGATATTACGATTTCCCCATGACAGCAGTTTATTTATCAGCCTTGATTCTCTGATTCAGGGAGAATTACAAATACCGGATGCTTCCAGGGAACTACACAAATTACGAGCCGATGTACTATTCAAATTCAAGCGTTATAAAGAAGCAATAAATGAAACAATGATTTTTGAATCGATGAATCGCTATAGAGGAAGTGATATTCTTGATTTGGCAGTCGATTTATTGAATATTGACGAATTTGCACTGGCGGAGGAGACCTTTACTCAAATTATTAAAACTAATCAATTCAGGAATATTGTGCCAAATGCACTGTTGGGGCTGGCGGATGCATTTGAAAAGGAAATGTTATCTGAACGTGAGATTTCACCTTTTGATTATTTTTATCCGGATAATTTCTTTTTTATCCCTGATTATATATTTGGGATTGATGCAGCTGAACATCATATACAGAAATCGTTCGCTATTTATGACTCACTCATCATTAATCTGCCGAGATCGACCTATACTGCTCAGGCGCTTTATCGTCTGGCTGAACTCAGGTATCGCGTTCTTCATGATCTGGATGGCGCCATTAAATTATATCAGGATGCTGTAAAGGTTGGGGCAAATCGAGAGATTCAGCAACAATGTATAATCCGACTTGCTGATTTAATGATAGCGAAAGGGGATTTTGATCAGGTCGATAATTACATCAGGAAAAATATTGGTCGCTATGAAGGTTCGATGATTGAAAAACGCTTGTCGGTCAGATTGTTATTATCGGATTTCTTTAATAATAAAGTCGATTCAATAATGACTAATAAAAATGATATGTTAGGATTGCTTGGTGTTTCAGATCCGCTGTTTAACGACGTCATTGAATTTGTCAGTTTTATCGAGGAGTATAGAGGAAATAACGGGTCAGCGGGTATTGCGGCGTTCAATGAATTTATTAAAAGTGAAAGATTCATTCGGCAGAATAAACTATCGGAAGCACATGAAGTCCTGACGTACCTTCTTATTAATTATCCTGATCAGAGCATTATATCACCGGTTCGTTTTCGTCTGCTTCAAATTGATCTCTTTTTCCGGCAGACGAAAGAGGCTGAA
>JAGLWX010000304.1 GCA_023133185.1 Fidelibacterota bacterium | reverse complement strand
ATGATGGCGGAGATTGCTCAATTTCGCGATAATAATCCTGAATACGCAGCAAAATGGTACGAGATAATTTTGGAACAATATCCGGGTTCATTCCATACCGATACAGTTAGAAAAAGATTGCGGGAACTACAAAAAACGATATTACGGAAACAGGATTTGTGATTACATATAATCAGGTAATTTTATAATGAAAAAACGACTATTTACAATTATTGGAATTTTGTCAATAATTATTTGTTTTAGCTGCAACATATCAGCGCAAAGAATACTGATTCCGATGGATCATACACAATCCGATCATCTAAAAGCCTATGGAATTACATATTGGGTTTTAAAGCAGCAAGTTACCGTTGAATGGTTGTTGAATTATCGCGGCGGCTCCTTTTTAATGGATAATTATCCGGGCATTGTAAAGGAACTACGTTTGCGCGGTGTCCGCTTCGAGGAAATTTCCTCATCGGACGTACTGCAAATATATTCTGTTATTGATGAAAATAATATGGATATTGTTCTGCTTGAAAAAGCGGCAAAGATCGCCATCTATTCACCGCCGAATAAGCAACCCTGGGATGATGCGGTGACCCTGGCATTGACCTACGGTGAAATTGATTATGATGTCATCTGGGATGATGACGTGTTGACAGGACGATTACAAGATTATGACTGGCTCCATCTTCATCATGAAGACTTTACCGGTCAGTACGGAAAATTTTATGCCAATTACCGGAATCACGATTGGTACAAACAGCAGAAACAGGAATTTGAGGCAATGGCGCAAAAAATGGGTTTTCAAAAAGTATCCGAAGAAAAAAAATCCGTTGCCCGGAAAATTAAAGATTATGTTGGACAGGGAGGATTTTTATTTGCAATGTGCTCGGCGACAGATGCATTGGATATTGCGTTATCTGCCGAAGGTGTTGATATAGTGGCATCGGTATTCGATGGTGATCCGGTAGATCCCAATGCCCAGGCAAAACTGGATTATAGTAAAACCTTTGCTTTTGAGAATTTCTCACTGTACACCGACCCAATGATATACGAGTATTCGGATATTGACTATCCGCCCAGTTTTCCGGCTATCGCCCCCGGTGCGGAAGCCGATTATTTTACACTGTTTGAGTTTTCTGCAAAATACGATCCCGTACCGACGATGTTGACTCAGGACCATGTAGGCGTCATAAAAGGATTTATGGGACAGACAACCGGCTTTAAACGGGATAAGGTGAAAAAATCAATTGTCATTATGGGCGAAGTAGAAGGTGGTGAGCAGATAAAGTATATTCATGGAAATTATGGAAAAGGGACATTTACCTTTTTAGGCGGGCACGATCCTGAGGATTACCGGCATTACGTTGGTGATCCTCCAACTCGTTTGGAACTTTATAAAAATTCGCCGGGATATCGGTTGATTTTAAATAACGTTCTATTTCCATCTGCTAAGAAGAAAGAAAGAAAAACTTAAATTTTACTGTTTCAATGATTTATATCTGTTAGAAATTTTATGGAAATTTAATTAAGATTTTTACGATAAATTGTTGTAAATTTACAGAAGTGAAATAAAAAAGAAACAATCATTAACATTTAGGGAGGGTAGTGAAATGAAAAAGTTTTTGATGGTTTTAGTAGTGCTGGGCTTGCTTGTTTTTGGAGTAAATTGCCAGAAGAAAGCCAAAGAGGCGAAGGTGGAAACGAAAGTTGAGGAACAAGTTCCAGCAGAGACGCTGGAAGCCGCCCCAGCGGAGACGACAGAAGTACAGGAAACAGCTCCTGCCGATACGGTTCCAGTTCAGTAATAAAGGTATTAGGAGAATTCCGGTAAAGAACATCTGACTTATCGGTTATTTTGAAAAATTGTAAGAGAGTATGGGGCGCCATAAATATGGCGCTCCATTGTTTTAAATAGTTAAGTATTACGAGATTTTTTCAGAGGGAAAATGGAAGAAATATCTGTAACAACCGGTTCGCGAATAGAGATGCTTGATATAACATCACAGATAAGAAGCGCCGTTAGTAAAAGTGGTACACAAGAGGGTGTTTGCACGGTCTATTGTCCTCATACGACAGCGGCAATTACGATTAATGAAAATGCCGATCCCGATGTTACTGCCGATATTCTGATGAAACTGAATAAGATGATACCACCACATAAAAACTACCGGCATCTCGAGGGGAATTCGGATGCTCATATCAAATCGTCACTTATCGGCAACAGCGCTCAGATAATAGTGAGCGAAGGTTGTCTTCAATTAGGTACCTGGCAGGGAATATATTTCTGTGAATTTGATGGACCGCGCTCAAGACATGTATGGGTATCGATAAAATAAGGGCAGGAGTTTACTTAAAATCCTGCCCTTTTAGAATCTGCTTAGAATACCGGCTACTTCTTATTCAGATATTCCAGAACACCGACTCCGATAGCCATTAACACAAGTGTTTGAGCGAGATCATTCCAGGCAGCGGCTGTAATAATCACGGCATGACCAACCAGTTGAGTGATGACGCCTAACAGTAAAGCAACAACGCCGGCTAAAAGCACAACAAGCACCACTTTTTTCATAATCCCTCCTAATTTAGAGTTGTTTTATTACCTGTTACATTTTAACAGATGTAAAGCAAATTGTCAATGGTTAATATCAAATCTTGATTCTTTTATTTCTCCTTCCGATTTTGCTATGATTAATGTGCCACAGCTATCGCTCCACACATTCGTCGATGTTCGGATCATGTCCAGGATACGATCAACTGCCAGGATTAGCCCGATTCCCTCAAGTGGCAGACCTACTGCTTTTAATATTATTGTCATCATTACAAGTCCAGCCATTGGAATTCCCGCTGCGCCTATCGATGCTAATAACGCTGTGATGACAACTGTAAATTGCGCGACAAAGTTTAGCTCAATGCCATAAACCTGGGCAATGAACATCGCAGCTACACATTCGTACAGCGCGGTTCCATCCATATTTACGGTGGCGCCGAGCGGCAGCACAAAGCTGGATATTTTATTGGAAATACCGGCATTCTCTTCAGCGCATTCCAAAGTAAGGGGAAGGGTTGCAGACGATGAGGACGTGGTAAAGGCGGTTAATAGTGCGATACCCATGTTTTTCAGGTGCCTTATTGGATTTTCCCTGGAAAGGATTATAACAAACAATGGTAAACTGACTAAATAATGTATCAACAATCCCGCCAGAACTGTTATAAAATACATTCCAAGGGAGCGGAATACTTCTAACCCGGTTGTTGCGGTTATTTTTGCAATCAGCCCGAAGACGCCTAATGGCGCAAACCAGATGATAAAGTGAGTTATACTCATCATTACCTTGAATCCTGCATTGAAAATATCGGTCATCAACATTCGGTGGCGATCATTTAATTTGGATATAAAAACCCCTAAAATGATGCAGAAAAAAATGATCGGCAGGATTTCACCATTTGCCATTGAGTATATTAGATTATCCGGCACTATTCTGTATAAAATATCGCCTAAGCCGCCTGCAGTAATATCGGAAGTACTTATATCCGCAGTAAGACCAAGTTCAGCGCCGACTCCGGGCTTTATGATATTTACTAATAAAAGACCGGTTAAAATGGCAATAAGACTGGATGCTATATAATATGCCATCGTTTTTAAGCCAAGCCTGCCGAGATTTTTTGATGTTCCGATTCCAAGCACTCCGGAGGTGATCGATGTGAATATTAACGGTATGATAATCATTTTTAACAGCCTGAGGAATAAACCTCCAATAATCGTCGCCACCGGAATAATTGTTTCCCCAAGTGTGATACCCGATAGTATGCCAAGAATAATTCCGATAAATATCCACGCTGTCAATGACACTCTTTTTAACTGATTCAGGACAGGTCTAAACATTTTTACTCCATGTGATTATTTCCGCATTGAAAATTATGAAATGATGGCTGAATAGCAAATCATTTCTATGAATTATATTCGGATATTTTTATTGATATTATGCAAAAAAGGATTCATATTCTTAAGGTATGTGGTAATTGTATAATAAATAATCGAAAAATATTTTGAGACCTAAACGAAGCGCAAAAATCAATCTTTTTCTACTCTTCATCATTATTTGCATACTCTATTTCCTGTATTTCAAACGGGTTCAGTATAAAATGTTCATTGAGAAAAATGAAAAAGAAGAAATCGAAAGAGTCGAGCAATGAAGTTATTAAACGATCAATCTGTGTTGGTTATGATCGATGTTCAATCACGGTTATTTCCGGCGATGAATGAAAAAGACCAATTATTAACAAATCTGGTAAAGGCTGTGAAGGGTTTTCAATTACTCGGGCTGCCTTTGATTGTAACAGAACAGTACCGCAAAGGGCTTGGACCGACATTGCCCGAGCTCAGCGAGATTATGCCAACTTTTAACCCTATTGAGAAACGGGCGTTTTCCTGCTGCGGGGACGATTCTTTCTTAGATGAGTTAAAACGAATTAAAAGAAAACAAGTTATTGTCTGCGGGATTGAAGCCCATGTTTGTGTTTATCAGACCTGTCGTGATCTCCTCGATCTTGGATATGAGGTGTTTCTGTTGACTGACGCCGTTTCGAGCCGGAATGTTGATGATAAGCGTCTGACAATTCGTGTATTGGAAAGTATGGGTGTGCAACTTCGCAGCGTTGAAATGGCGTTGTTCGAATTACTAAATACATCTTTGCATGCTCAGTTTAAAAAAGTATCAACAATAATAAAATAACAGGAGGACTGGATGAACTTAGACCGGATTCAACAAGCAATCGCCGAGCAGGAAATTGACGGCTGGTTGTTTTATGATTTTCATCACCGGGACGCCATGGCGTACCATATTTTGGGGCTGGATTTTACTAAATTTACGACGCGTCGTTGGTTTTATTATATACCTGTTAAAGG
>JAGLWX010000303.1 GCA_023133185.1 Fidelibacterota bacterium | reverse complement strand
GATCCTCCCAAACGAAATATTCTTTATTCATTCGGAAGATCTGGAAGAAATGTATCCCGAATTGTCTCCCCGTGAAAGAGAGAATGTGATTTGCAAAGAAAAAAAAGCGGTGTTTATTATCGGTATCGGCGCCCCTCTGAAAAATGGCAAGCCTCATGATGAAAGAGCCGCAGATTATGATGATTGGTCAACAGAAACCGGTAATGGGAAAAAAGGTCTGAACGGCGATATCTTAGTCTGGTATCCCATGTTGGATTGCGCCATGGAATTATCCTCAATGGGAATCCGGGTTGATAAGAAAGTTCTTTTACGCCAATTAGAATACAAAAATGAACAATATAAACTTGATCAATATTTTCATAACAGAATTATGAATAATGATTTACCTCTATCTATCGGTGGTGGAATAGGTCAGTCGAGACTCTGTATGTTTTTCTTGAGAAAAGTCCATATCGGAGAAGTCCAATCGAGTATCTGGTCAAAGGATATGATCGATGCCTGTCGTCAAAAAAATATCATGTTACTCTAATATATAGTTACAGATAACGTCGTGAAAAACAGAAATATAAACGTAATATTATTGGAAAATATTTATCCCGATGCGGTAAAGATATATCAGGATGAAGGAATCACCGTAAAAATTGTTACCGGAAGTCTCGATGAAGAGGAATTATGTAAGCAGATCAAAGATGTTTCTATTATCGGGATTCGCTCAAAAACACAAGTTACAGAAAGAGTTCTTAAATGTGCAGAGCAACTATTAGTGATTGGTGCATATTGCATAGGTACGAACCAGATTGATATAGATGCCTGTTCGAAGCGTGGGATTGTCGTATTTAATGCTCCCTACAGTAATACCCGAAGCGTTGTTGAACTGGTTTTGGGTGAAATCATCATGTTGATCCGTGGTGTATTTGACAGAAGCGCCAAACTTCATCAGGGAATCTGGGATAAAAGTTCCAGCGGTACGTTCGAAATCCGAGGAAAAAAACTCGGGATTATCGGATATGGAAATATCGGGGCGCAACTGTCAGTAGTCGCTGAAGCAGTAGGGATGAAGGTTTATTATTACGATCTGGTCGAGAAATTAGCCCTTGGGAACGCTCGCAAATGTGACTCAATGGAAGAATTATTAACCAAAGTCGATGTTGTTACTGTTCATGTTGACGGCAGCCCGGAAAACCGTGGACTGATTGGGGCTGAACAATTCAAAATTATGAAAAATGGTTCTGTCTTTCTTAACCTGAGCCGGGGTTTTGTTGTCGATATGGACGCTCTGGTTGATAATATTAAGGTCGGGAAAATTCGCGGCGCTGCCGTGGATGTATTTCCCGATGAACCTAAGCATAATAACGAAAGATTCAGGTCAGAGTTGCAGCAGCTGCCGAATGTTATTATAACGCCACATATCGGTGGAAGTACGGAGGAAGCTCAGCGGAATATCGCCGAATTTGTCACGAGCAAGATCATTGATTTCGTTTATAACGGTGGTACGGCATTGAGTGTAAACTTTCCGAACCTGCAATTGCCGGAAATCAGGGATTCGCATCGCCTGATTCATTTACATCAGAATGTACCGGGCATTCTGGCAAAAGTGAATAACATTTTGGCAGCGCATTCCATCAATATTGTTGGACAATATCTTAAAACCAACGAGAATATTGGGTATGTAATTACAGATATCAGCCGTGAATATGGCAGTGAGGTCATTACTGAAATAAAAAATATACCGGGAACTATCCATTTTAGAATATTATATTAACGATTATATTTGAAGTTTGAATATTAATAGCGACATAAGGAAGTATTTAGCATGAGTTATCCGTTTAAGGAAATCGATGAGAAGTGGCAGAAACACTGGGAAGATAATAAAACATTCAAAGCGGAAGATTTTTCCGATAAACCAAAGTACTACATACTTGATATGTTTCCGTATCCGTCCGGCGCCGGGTTGCATGTCGGACATCCGGAAGGGTACATTGCGACAGATATCGTTGCCCGTTTCAAACGAAAGAAGGGATTCAATGTTCTTCATCCGATGGGCTGGGATGCATTTGGACTACCGGCTGAAAATTATGCTTTAGAAACCGGTACACATCCTAAAATTACAACAGAAAATAATATAAAAACGTTTCGCCGGCAGATAAAATCTTTTGGATTTTCTTATGATTGGGATCGCGAAGTTAATACTACGGATCCAAAATATTATAAGTGGACACAATGGATTTTCCTGCAACTTTACAAAAAAGGATTGGTGTACAGGGCTGAAGTGCCGGTAAACTGGTGTCCTGAATTGAAAACGGTTCTGGCGAACGAAGAGGTTATTAATGGTAAATCTGAACGGGGTGGTCATCCTGTAATCCGCTTACTTATGTATCAGTGGATATTAAAAATTACCGCTTATGCCGACCGGCTATTAGATGATTTGAATCTTATAGATTTCCCGGATAGTATAAAGGAGATGCAGCGAAACTGGATCGGTCGTTCTGAAGGCGCCGATGTTGAATTTAAAATAGTTGGTTCGGACAAATCACTAAAAGTATTCACAACCCGTCCTGATACTCTTTTTGGCGCAACGTATATGGTCGTTGCACCGGAACATCCAATCCTTAGTGAGCTTGTTCCTGAGTCTTACCGGAATTCCGTTAAAGTGTATAGAGATAAAGCGGTGATGAAAAGTGATCTTGACCGCACCGATCTGGCAAAGGAAAAATCAGGAGTTTTTACCGGACTTTATGCCATTAATCCTGTAAATGATCAGAAAATTCCCGTCTGGACATCCGATTATGTACTTATTTCCTATGGAACCGGTGCAATTATGGCAGTTCCGGGACATGATCAAAGAGACTGGGAGTTTGCAAAGAAGTTCGGTTTTGATATAATTGAAGTAATTTCCGGTGGGGATATTACAAAGGAAGCCTGGACAGGTGATGGAATCCTGGTGAATTCCGGTATTTTGAATGGCTTAAACGTTGACGATGCAAAAAGGAAAATCAATCAGTGGTTAGAAGATAATCAAGTCGGGAAAGCAGCTGTCCGGTACAAATTACACGATTGGGTATTTTCAAGGCAGCGATATTGGGGAGAGCCGTTTCCATTGAAATTTGATGACAATGGCGATGTGATATTATTAGAAGATGATCAATTACCGCTTGAATTACCGGAATTGGAAAATTTTGAACCCAGCGGAACCGGAGAATCTCCTTTGGCAAATGTCGAAGAGTGGATCAATCACACCGATCCTGAAACAGGGGAGAGGTTCCATTATGAAACTAATACGATGCCCCAATGGGCAGGTTCCTGTTGGTATTATTTACGATATATTGATCCTGAAAACGATGTTAAAGCCTGGGATAAAGCAAAAGAGAAATACTGGATGCCGGTGGATTTATATGTCGGCGGCGCCGAGCATGCAGTTTTACATCTTTTATATGCACGTTTCTGGCATAAAGTACTCTATGATTTAGGTTTTGTCAGTACTACCGAACCCTTTATGAAATTAGTCAACCAGGGAATGATTCTCGGTGAAGATGGTGAAAAAATGAGCAAATCTCGTGGTAATGTCATCAATCCCGATGAAATTATTGATCGATTTGGCGCAGATACATTTCGAATGTATGAGATGTTTATGGGTCCGCTAACACGCACGAAACCCTGGAGTACTTCGAGCATTGATGGGATTCATCGATTTCTAAACCGTGTCTGGAATCTTATTCTTGATAGTAATGGGCAATTAAAAGCAGATATCGAAGATGTAAAACCGGATTTAAAGACTTTAATATTATTAAATAAATCCATTTATAAGGTAACTGAAGATACGGAAAATTTACGTTTTAATACCGCGATATCTCAGTTTATGATATTTATCAATGAATTCAGTAAACTGAAAACAAAGCCAAAATCATCATTAGAGGCATTTTTACAATTACTAAACCCATATGCGCCACATATTACAGAGGAAATATGGAAGATTTTAGGCAATACGAATGAATTGGTATATAAAAAGTTTCCGGAATATAAAGAGAAGTATCTTGTTGAAGATATTGTAAAAATGGCTGTACAAATAAACGGAAAAGTGCGTGGCACCTTTGATATCGGCAGGGATTCGGAAGATGATGTATGCATTTCAGAAGCAATGGAACTTGAAAATGTTCAAAGATTCCTTGAAGGCAAAACTATCGTAAAACAATTTGTCATAAAGAACCGCATTGTAAGCTTTGTCGTAAAATAGATAATATAAATAGAAACAGAAACGTAGGAGAGTGGTGTCGAAACGACACTCTGCAAATATTAGCGTAGGTTTACATAATATATCTTATGTGTAATACTCTATGGTGGGAATTATATGCATAATATTGGTTTTATTAGATCTTTGTTTATTTATTTGATCGCTAATATTTTGTTTTAAAACGTTTGTAGAAAGTTTTAATAATCAAAAAAAAGCTGGAATATATTGATAATTTCGTAATGCGGTAACTTTATCAGATGATATATCTTTTAACCCAAGTTTAACAGAGTAGTG
>JAGLWX010000302.1 GCA_023133185.1 Fidelibacterota bacterium | reverse complement strand
TTACACGGGGTGAATTCACCTTCATGTTATTTTTGTCTTTTCTTTTATTATATATGGTAAACTCTGCGAGCCTTTGCGATCTCTGCCTGCCCCGTAGGGAAGTATGACTGTATCGGGGCGCCTTTGCGTTAAAATTTTCTTTGGATAACGTGAAAGATTTAAGGAAATATCGTGAAGTACTATTTGATAGTCCCGATGAAAATCGGGACAAAGTTTGCTCACACATTATTTACAACGTTTATTGGTGAATTTTGTAGAAAGGCACGGATATTGTCAACAACTGTCTGCAACAACCGAATCCGCGCCGCTTTCGTTGCCCAGGCGAAATGGGGCGTGATATAGCAATTCTTTGCGGAGAGCAGGGGATTGTCCGGCTGAGGCGGTTCGGACGACAATACATCCAGCCCGGCGCCGGCGATCTTTCCTCTGTTCAGAGCTTCGGCAAGGGCGGATTCATCAATTAACTGTCCCCGGCTGGTGTTGATGAGAAATGCCGAAGATTTCATCCAAGACAGTTTTTCGGAGTTAACGATTTGATCTGTTTCCGGAGTCAGCGGGCAGTGCAGGCTGATCACGTCACTTTCCCGGAAAAGAGTCTCCGGTTCAACCCTCCTGAATTCCGCAGGTAAGCCGGAAGATTCACTAATATCGTAAAAGATGACTTTCATCCCAAATTTATCGGCAATCTCAGCCAGTGTGCGACCGATCCGACCCATGCCGATAATGCCCAAAGTCAAATCCTGTAACTCCACTAACGGAAAATGCCAGTAGGAAAAATCCGGAGATTTCGACCATTCACCGTTTCTCACCGAAGCTGAATGTTCGCCTACGTGATGAGTGAGGTTGAGAATGTGAGCGAAAGCGGTCTGGGCAACTGAAAAAGTGCTGTAGGCGGGAACATTGGTTACCGTTATGCCCCGGTTTGCGGCTGCTTCAGTATTCACGATATTAAAGCCCGTTGCCATTACGCCGATGTATTTCAATTTGGATAATTGGTTTAGGGTTTTTTCGGTAACTTCGACTTTATTTGTCAGCAGAATGTCAGCGTCCATTGCTCGTGCAACGACTTGATCTGTTCTGGTTCGGTCAAAAATTTTGCAATTTCCCAGTTTTTCCAATTCCATCCAGCTCAGGTCACCGGGATTTACAGGGTATCCATCTAAAACCACTATATTCATTATATCACTATATCACTCCCGCATCAATGAATGGAAGGTACGGGTATTAGGTTGATAAATCGATATTGTAACACCGTTAAATAACTTTCTATTATTTTTTACAAGTTTAAATCTATCATTTTTTATTAAACCTGATAACCCATTATTCTGTATATAGTTTTTAAAATTAGTATAGTGCTCTTCTCCGGCCATTTTTTCAATTATACTAATTCCCATTCTGCTGAATATAGTCGTTTTATTATCAAAAACGTAATCAACGACAAGCATAAAGCCATCTTTTTTTATAAGTCTACAGGCTTCATTTATAATTTTTTCTTGAGTGTTCCGATCTTTTTCGTGTATCGCAAAACTTATAATTACGATATCGAATGATTCATTTTCAAAACTTGTTTGGGTTGCATCTTCATTATACGTTTTTATCGGGCAATCATTTTTTTGTACTATTTCCAACATTGAATTGGATATATCGAGACAATGCAGGTTTTTGAATCCGTTTTTTGATAGCAATTTAAGCTGATTACCGGTGCCGCAACACAAATCCAAAATTATTTTCTCTTTATATTTTATGATCTCATTCATTACAGCAATTCTTATTGGTTTAAGAGCCAAGTAAAGAACAGGATCGTATATCTTTGCTATGAAATCATAATCTTTTTTCATTTATTGTCAAATTCCTTATAATGTCAAATAGATCGGGCGCCAGGTAATGGCTTGTGTTAAATTTACGCTTATCAAATTACTATCGTAAACTTTTACCATAAATTTTATTCTCGTTCCGTGGCTCCCCGCCTGACAGGCGTTGTGGAACGGCACTGAAATTATAGAATTAAATAATCAAGTTCCCATCAATGATAGCGGTTTTCCTTGTGCCGTCCGGGAAAACGAAATCGAACTTTTGACATATTATTGGATTGCCTTTGGCATAAACTATATCAATATGAGCGACATTGCCCGGTGAAGAAAAATCTTTAACACCGATCTTCCCGCCTATATGATCACTCCTTCCATATGCCCAGTGGAACCCAGCCTTTTCATCCTCGAGAACATTGCCAGTAACAATTGCCTTATCATTACAACCAATAGCAACTTCCGCAATATTACAAAGGGCGCGCTCATCATTGAACTTTTTGCGCATTTTACCTGTAATTGCACCAGGTCCTTTGACGTCGATTATCATATTATTTTTCACGATAAATACAATTGTTTCGTCTTCAATTACGGCGGGAATCTCGCCGGCGGTTTGACTGTCTTCGGACTCATCGGGACATGTAAAAACTTCCCCGGAAGGAAGATTCCTGAGCCGAAACGCATCCTTTTCCGCGCCGGGATGCAAAATGCCGTTGTCCTGATAAACCGGATTGTTACCCGATATGTCGAAATAACATTTGTGCCCGGTTGAAAACATAATCTCAACACCGCGGGACTTTTCAAAAAACGGCGCCAGGCGTGAACAAACTTCCGCTATCTTTTTGTAATCAGCCGAAAGCCCGGTTGCTTCCATCGATTTTGTTACACCCGGCATACTTGCCACACGTAAATTCTCATATTTCCCGGTAAATCCCAAAAGCGGCGCAGAAGCTGAAAACTCGGGCATTGAGAGAATAATTGTGGAGTTTTTTATTATGTTGTCCAAGCATACCGATTCGCCTTGGCAAATTCCGTATTCCGGCATATCCATATTGTGGGTTCCGGTTGCTTTATACGATATCGGCGGTTTGATGAAAATCCCGTATTGACCGGCAAATTCTTCTAACTGCCGCTGCCACTCCTCAGCCATTTTCCGCCGTTCCGACCACTCCTTAGTATCGTTAATGTGATTATGGGGAACATCGTAAATAATGGTTACGATCTCGCCTTTCCGGGGATTGAACACGTCTTCGAATAGTCTTTTTAATTCAAATGCCATATTGTTATCCTTAATTGTTTTTTAACTACAAATTATTGTAAATAGCAAATTTTACAAAGGTGGAAAACCCCTGCTTGTCACATTGAGAAGCCTTTGAGGCGCACGTTGATGCTGCGCGATCAGGTGCGAAGGATTCGTTAGGCAATATTCTGCACATTATCCAATTAGCCGTTTCTTCGCAGCTTGGAATTCCTCATCTGATAGTATTCCTTGCTCCTTCAGTTTTGCCAATTGTTGAAGCTCATCCGAAAGATTAAGGCTTGAGGATGTGGCTTGTGGTGTTTGCAATGCACGCATCTTCGATTCGATGTAATCTTTTATTTCTTGGGCCTCATCATTCTTCCCCGTAAACATAAAAGTATTCTCATCTGATGCTGCAGAGAAAACCCCACTTTTGCTCTCGTTTCCGCCGGGAATGGTGAATTGCAGGTAGCCACTTGTTAGCCCGGACTTCTTGAATTGAATAGCAGTGATTGAAGAGAAAGGAATCGTCTTTGTTCCTTTAAGACCTTTTACGAGAAAACCCATAACGCCTTTGGGAGTAATTTCAACTTTATCTTCAAACACTTCCATCAATTCTGCGACACCTTTCATTGTGAATACAATACTCATACTTTTTCCTTTCGATTAACTAACGCCGCTCTTCAACCACAGCGATTAGCTATTGGATGAAAGAGCCTTGTTAAGTCCATGCATACTTTTCATTTTTCTCATAAGCAACAGTTTCTATTCCCATCTGAACTGCGTAGGCTGAAGCCAACGCTAAAGCGTACTCAAAAAACAGCCTTTGATTTGCAACTATAATATCATTTCGCTCGAATCCTGATGTTTCATTAATATAATATATTGAAGAAATATCAAAAGCCCTATCTTGTCCAATTTCTTCGGTTAACAGGAATATGTGAGACGGTATCACAAGGTTTGATTCCATTTTGTTAATAGCGCCTTCAATGATTGAAGAAATTTTTGTCTGAAAAACCGCTACTGCAAAGCAGCACAAGGTGAAAATTGATAGGCTTTCACCTGCTTTTCTATACCATGAAATGAAATCCTCATATTCGATATCTATAGCGATAAACGGTTGAAGATCCGTTCCTCCTTGTTGTTCTTGTTCCTTGGCCCATCTAAGCCATGATGCATAATCATCTTGCAGCTTTGATTCATCCGACATAATCTCTTTAAATTTAGACCAATTTGTTCTTGATAATTTAGGAAAGCAAGTTGCAACTGGTGGGCATCGTTCCATACCCGTTGTATTTTCGCGAGGGCGTTTTCCATCAGGCCAAAAGCCAGATGGCTTACCCATTGGAGGACAAGTTTTGACGTATTCAATTCCGTCGATTTCGAAGTTGAGATCAATAACAGGAAGTCTATCATCATCAAATTTCTTTTGCCCCAGTACGACAGACGTCATATACTTCTCGACCCATTTATTCCAGCTATCCAGTAGGATGTTATAAGATGGAAACGGTTTATCAATGTTAACTGGAATGAGGTTGAATCTTGGAAAAAAATAGTTATCAAAACGGTCGCTATAATAGTAGATTCCTTCCGCAACAGCATAATCTATTTTTGAAGTGTCATTACGAACTGTTTTTCCTACTATTTCGTGAAACTCTTCCATGCTTAAAGCTGTGTATCCGTCATTTAGAATTATTAGGACTCTGGTAATGTCAGATCCAATCCTTAAATTCGTATCATGAACTTGTTTCGCAGCTGTTCTGACGGCTGTCTGAATTGGGTGCTCCAATAAGTTATAATACTTTCGTAACTCTTTTTGAGAGAGAATCTTTGAATCTAAAACAACTACTGGTCTATCCGGTTGGGTTTTTCTAAATATTTCTGCTACTTTCTTTCGACGAGACTCCTTTATAAGGCCTTCTTCACGGACAAGCTTAAGCTCAATGATAGCTTCATTCAATATATAGTCAGCGCTGTGACCTTTTGAGCCAGACATATTCGGTTTGATTCTTTCGCCTCCTGCTTCTTCGACAATAGAATCAAAATCCTTTTCATGTATTCGATTGATACGTATGTAATTCATCTTGCAGACAGTGTTTTATTCTGTACCTAACGACTGAGTTCACCGACACACTTGAAGCGGATTGGAAAGCGCGTCCGTGTTCAACGATTTGTTATATGATTCCTTTCATCGTGAGATGATTTTGTCATAAGTATATTTCTGCATCGAGTAATCATTTGGATATTCTTGCTTTGCTCTTGATTTCGCATTAGAATTCGGAATTGCTTTCATATATTCCTTTGCAGAAAGTTGCTTATCGTATGTGTATTTCTGCATGGAGTAATCATTCGGATATTCGCGTGTTGCAATCTTTTTTACTTCCTTGTCCGCAACAGTTCTCATGTACTGCTTTGAAGAAAGTTGCTTGTTGTAAGTATATTTCTGCATGGAGTAATTATACGGATATTCGCGTGTCGCGATCTGTTCAACCTCCTTGTCTGCAACAATTCTCATGTACCGCTTTGAAGAAAGTTGCTTGTTGTAAGTATATTTCTGCATGGAGTAGTCATTCGGATATTCGTGTGTTGCAATCTTTTTTACTTCTGAATCTTTTACATTGAGCATATATCTATAAGCGGACATTTGCTTCTTATAAACATATTGCTGCATTTTGTAATCATTCGGATATTCTCTCTTTGCGAATTCTCTAATCTCTTTTTCTATGGATTGAGAGAACGCAACATTTGTTGTGAACAAAATCAAAACCAAAATAACGAATAACCTTTTCATGATCTTCTCCTTTCTGCACATAACGATCATTTGCTCACATGCGGCGAATTTATTCTATAGAACTTTAATAAATTGCACTGAACATTTGAAAACTTAAAAATCAACGAAAAGCCAGCAGCTATAGCCGTCATATAAAGCAAATTGTTAGTTTCCTATTATTATCATTTCTTTTGATTTCCCTAATTGTCATTTTACTAATATTAAAAAACCTTGATATTTTACAACCCAAGATTTTATTTCATCGTGACAATTCACAAGTATCTCTTTGTTTCTTAAAAGTTTCTCATTAGACAATCTATTTAAATGGGAAATTATATCATTGATAGATATAAATTCCTTATTATTTTTCCTCTTAGTAGTAAAACGATGAGCAGCTAATTGATTACGAGGGTCTTTAAGCTCATTAATTACATTATTTATAGATTTTCTCAAGTTTCTTTTTAAAAGAATTATTGGAAATTCTCTGCCCTTATCTTTGAATATTTTATTTATCTTTGTACCCGATTCATTAATAAGTTTTAAAATTAATTTTAGGCGTAATGGTAATTTTA
>JAGLWX010000301.1 GCA_023133185.1 Fidelibacterota bacterium | reverse complement strand
ATACTGCCGAAAGGGAAAGGTAAATCTCTGCGAGAATCTGATAGCGTTAGGAGTTGATATCGACGGTGGATTTGCCGAATATTGTATTGTCCCGGAGAAAAAATGTTACAAAATACTAAAAACCCTTTCACCTGTTGTGGCAGCCCTGATGGAACCCTTATCCTGCGTGATTTACGGTTTTCAACGTGCGGACATTCAACCGGGTGATTCTGTCGTGATTGTCGGTGGTGGTGTCATTGGAATAATGATGCTGAAACTGGCCCGGCTTTCCGCGGCGCGCCGGATTATTATAGTCGAACCCGATGCCCAGCGCCGGGAATTATGCAGGGCAATAGGCGCCGACGCCGTTTTCAATCCGAATGGTAAAAATTCCAACGAAGAAATAATTAAATTTACCCGGGGTGGAGCGGAGGTCGTAATCGAATGTGTCGGTTCCGTTGCGGCAATTGATCAGGCATATCGACTGGTAAAAAACGGTGGGAAACTGATTATTTTCGGCGTTAGTCCTGCAGACCAGAAGTGGGAAGTTTTGCCCTATGATATTTTTCGAAAAGATATTGCAATCAAGGGATCATTTCTTAACCCATTTACCTTTAAAACGGCGGTGGATCTGGTCGCCTCCGGAAAAATTAATTTTAATGATCTGGATATTCGGGCATTCCCGTTAAATGTTATTCAAGAGGCGTTTAAAAACCAGACTCAGCAGAAGAGTTTAAAGACAGTTATTGATTTGAGTTTATGAATTATTTTGACGTTATATCAGTAGGTGAATTATTAATCGATCTGATTTCCCAGGAACCTGGTAAGTCTCTCACTGACACCAAGAACTTTAGAAAATTTGCCGGTGGGGCGCCTGCAAATGTCGCCGTCGGAATGGCAAAACTCGGCTTAAATGTTGCCTTTGCCGGGAAAGTCGGACGGGATCCTTTTGGAAAATACCTTCGCAATTATTTAAATGAAAACTCTGTAAATACTGATTTACTGCAAGATGATCCTTTTCACAAAACCAGGTTAGCGTTTGTGAGCATTGACCGGGATGGCGACCGGTCATTTGAATTCTGGGAAAAGAGTCCGGCAGATAGCGCATTAAGTCTCCATGATTTTTCTATAGATGAATTGAATCGTGCCAATATCGTCCATTTTGGTTCACTACCATTATGTACGCCCGATAGTCGAGAAGTTTTTTTACAATTAATAAATTCTCTGGAATTGCCAAATACGCTTTTATCATTCGATCCGAATTATCGTGAATCCTTGTGGAATTCCAAAGAAGATGCCTATAGCGTCTTAAAAACAGTGGCGTCGAATGTGCAGATATTGAAAATGAGCTTGGAAGAAGCCCTTCTTCTAAGTGGGGAGAACTCACTTTCTAAAGCTGTGCCGAAATTATTTTTTAATAAAACAAAAATACTTGCAATTACCCTAGAAAAGAATGGTTGCTTTTTGAAAAATCAACATGCAGCTGTTGAGGTTCCGGCTTATAAAGTTGAAGTAAAAGATTCAACCGGGTGCGGAGATGCATTTTTAGCCGGACTATTAACGGGAATTATTCAATCCGACAAAATACCTGAAGATTTGAACGAGGAGGAGTTACATGATATAGGACAATTTGCCAACGGAGCCGGAGCGATCACGGTGACACGATATGGCGCCACGGATGCTCTTCCGACGAAATCAGAATTAGTTGAGTTTATAAAATCCGTAAAACATTTTTGACGAGGTATTCAGACATGATGAAATTAACACGAGTTTCTAAGGAACCGATTTTTAAACCTGTTGAAAAACATAAATGGGAAAATGCCGCTGTGTTCAATTGCGCGGCGGTTTATGAGAAGGGGCTCTTCCACATGATTTACCGCGCCACAGATATTGGCGGGAATGAAAAATCCGGGCGATATATAAACCGTTTAGGTTACGCAGTAAGTAAAGACCTGTTAAATTGGCACCGACTGAGCGAGCCGGTTCTTAATAACAGTGTGCCTCAAGAATTAAGAGGACCCGAGGACCCTAGAATCGTAAAAATAGATAATTTATTTTACATGACCTATGTCGGTTTTGCAGGCCCCTCCTTTAGAGATCATAAGATATGTCTTGCCACAAGTGAGGACCTTGTTAACTGGAAACGTCATGGAGTTCTCCTTAATGAAGAGAACAAAGATGCTTCGCTTTTTCCGGAAAAAATCAATGGAGAATATTTTCTTTTACATCGTCGCAAACCTGATATCTGGTTATCATCCTCAAAGGATTTAAAATCCTTTTATAACCATACAAAGATAATGTCTCCTATTCCTGGCACATGGGAACACAAAAAAATTGGAATCGCAGGCCCTCCTGTACATCATCCCAAAGGTTGGCTTCTCTTCTACCATGCAGCTGACAAAGCAGATACATATCGTTTAGGTGTTGCCTTATTGGATTATGATAATCCGCGGATAGTTCTGGCAAGACAATCCGTTCCTGTTATTGAGCCGGAATTGGATTGGGAAATCAATGGTTTTGTTCCTAACGTAATATTCAGCTGTGCTACTATTGAGCGTGAAGATCGTTATTTAGTTATTTATGCCGGAGCAGATACTGTTATTGGCGCAGCCTATATTAAGAAAAAAGACGTTGTTTTTAATAAAAAAGATTGGCTGGTTTAAGTGAAGAAATATTTAATCATAGCGTTTAGTTTTTTTCTTCTGATTGGTTGTCAGAAACCATCTGAATCAGCGGTAGTTTCTCCAGCTAATGTATCTCATGCGCTTAGCCTTGTAGATAGTCTTAGTATCAACGATCAGATTATTTATTTTATCCATATATACGCCGAAGCACCGGACTATCAACCGGTAGAAGCAAAAGGCGAGGGCATTACTTGTGTAGATGATGTTGGAAGATTCATGGAAGTACTGGAGAAAGAAATTTTAGTTTATAATAATAAAAGCCTCATTCCCGTTGCTGTTGGCATGACAAATTTTCTTCTTTATATGAGCAGTGATAACGGGTTGTGGTATAATTTTATGTTTAAAGATGGCAAAATAAATAAAACTCATCAAAACAGTGTTGCTGAATTTGGATGGTGGGCAATTCGCGGTTTAAGGGGACTTGCTGCTGCTTATCGTATATTCAAGGAGTCTCCGAAAGACTCCTTACTTTTGGGAAAAATTACAAATCGCATCAAATCAGCGGATTCACATATTCAGGAATCTATCCAAAAATACCCTTCTCGAAATATTACTCCTCTTGGACAGCGACCTGCCTGGCTTGTTAAAGATGTACCCGATATAAACAGTGAACTTTTAATCGCTCTGACAAAACTGCATCGAACCGGAGATTTTGATTACTCAGATACTATTCAGAAAATCTCAAAAGGACTTATGGAATACCAATATTGCGCTAAAAATCACGATCTTGACGGCATGTACTTCTGCTGGAAAAATATCTGGCACAATTGGGGTAATAATCAGGCTTATGCACTTCTGGAAGCATTCAAAATTACAGGAGATTCCACACTTTTTTACAGTGTCAAAACCTGGGCTGATTCTTTTATACCGTTCTTAATTGAAAATAACATGCCACGTGAGCTAACGCTGAATTCAAACCAAACATACAAAAAGGTAGATTTTTCACAAATTGCATATGGAATAAATTCACTCTACCGAGGAGTGAAATCATTTGCTGATATTACTAATGATGATTTCTATGCAGAGAGAGCTGAGACTATTTTTGGTTGGTTTACAGGTAAAAACATAGCTCAAATTCCTATGTACGATCCAGAAACGGGAAGATGTTATGATGGAATCAACGAAGATTTGTCTGTGAATTTGAATTCAGGCGCTGAATCAACTATTGAGTGTTTATTAGCGATTTTAAAACGAGGAAAGATTTAAAATACCTTGTTTTCGAGTCTTTTGATTTAAATACGGAACACTTTTTATTATCTTTTTTACATTTTTTCATATGATTAACATTTCTTATATTTGGCTCAATTATATTTGTTTTTAGTAAAATTGACCTTTTTGAAATAAGTTTGAAAACAAATGTTTACCTATTAGAAAAATTATTGGAGTAGTTATGTCCTTAACAGTAACAAGAAAACCAAACCGATTTTATCCTGATTTCAAGAGAGTAATTGCACGTTTCTTTGTGCCCGGTATTAATGGTAACCCTGATAGAGCTCAGTCCGTTATTCAGAAAGTCATAAGTATGTCTGATGATGATGTCAATCTGACATTGAACCAAATACTGAGAGATTTTTCTAAACGGCACCGTAATATTACAAAAATATTTGAAAATCACTTTAACAATGTAAAAGATATTTTGGAAAAAGTTAATGGCAATTTAGAATCCCTAACTTTAAAAAGAAAATTATTAATAGGTTCTTTCTTCACAATGGAATACGCTATCGAATCTGCCGCGTTTTTTAATCCCTCCATTGTTGAAGATCCCGATCAAACTGACTTAAAGGAGGGTGAAAAAAGGATAATCGTTAGTTTCCGTGCCACGGGTGAAGGACATATTTCATCAATAGTATTCAGGAGAGGAGTAATTGATAAAAACAATAATTTAAATTTTAAAGAACCCGGTAAACTTGTCGATGCACCGGAAATCGTAAAACGTCACGTTTACAATAAAAACACCTTCTTAAAAAAGCTCGATGAAATGAATATTCACAAAGATGTTGTCGGCATGGTCATGGATAGATTGGGGGACACTTTTATCTACGGCGAATTACAGGCAAGCATTGCAGAAACCATTAAAAACGTTAAGATAACCCCCAGTAAGAAAAGGGTTATTCAATCCA
Source organism: Fidelibacterota bacterium (assembly GCA_023133185.1). Taxonomy (GTDB): domain Bacteria; phylum Fidelibacterota; class UBA2242; order UBA2242; family UBA2242; genus UBA9312. The sequence continues at coordinate 3,967 of JAGLWX010000301.1, read as the reverse complement.
TGAGCTGGTTAGCCAACTCACATTATGAGGTAACTTTTTCGCTTGATACTGCAATTTCCGAAAGAGTAATTTTCCCCGTCTCATATACAGAGAGTAGCGGTATTGAAGATGCAAGATTTGTTCGATTTACCGATGATGATGGTTGTGTAACTTATTATGCTACATATACGGCATATAATGGCTTTACCATCCTGCCAAAATTAATAGAAACAAAAGATTTTTATCACTTTAGAATTTTGCCTTTAAATGGAGAATACGTCCAAAATAAAGGGCTGGCACTTTTCCCCAGAAAGATTAATGGTAAATATGCTATGATTTCACGTATTGATGGGGTAAATAATTACATTATGTTTTCTGACAAAATAAACCTCTGGCAAAATGCAGAAAAAATACAGAAGCCAAAACATCCCTGGGAATTTATTCAAATTGGTAATTGCGGTTCACCTATTGAAACTGAGAAAGGCTGGCTATTAATAACACATGCCGTAGGTTCCATGAGAAGGTATAGCTTAGGAGCAATACTCCTTGATTTAGAGGATCCTACAAAAGTAATTGGGCAGCTAAGAAAACCTCTATTAGCGCCAAATGATGAAGAAAGAGAAGGCTACGTGCCCAATGTTGTTTATTCTTGTGGTTCAATAATTCATAATAACGAACTTATCATACCTTATGCCATGGCTGATTTTGCTTCTACTTTTGCCAGTGTTCCGCTTGATGATCTCTTAGATGAATTATTAAATAAGCCATAAAAACGACAATATACAAAAGGCTAACAAAAGTATCATAACAGATGTAATCCAGTCTTAACCAATCAAGAGGAAGCCGAGCGTTACAGCGATGTTTTTTCCTGAGGAGTGTTGACTTAGCTGCAACTTGTTGGATAATCAGCCCGGATTTGATCAGTCCGTTGAAGATGTTGCTGAGATAATGCTTAAATTCGATGACGATGTCGCCCCTGCTATTGGTTTGCCGAATTCGTTCAGTGTATGGTCTGGTAATGCGATAGCCTTTTTCATCCCAATCTTCACAATCAACGAATTCAGTAGCCGGATTGGAGAAATTAACCCGGTAAAGTCCTCCTTTTCGAAGGATTCGGGCGACTTCGGAATAAACCTCGTGAACATCGGGGATATAAGCCATGGACGGCGCCTGGTAGATGAGATCAAAATAGTTATCTTTGAGAGGAGAGAGGTCGCGCATATCTGTCTTGAGAGTGCTTACTTTATAACCGTAATGGGCTGCTGCTTTTTGGTCGCCTTTCAACTGTCCTTCGCTAATATCCGCCACTGTCACCTTTGCGCCGAGCAGTCCAAATATCACGGATTGTTGCCCGCCGCCGGAAGCCAGGCAAAGGACGTCCTTGCCCTGGATATTTTGGAGAATATCAGCAGGATAAATATCGATTAACGGTTCGGGTACAGGCTCCAATTGACCGTTAATATATTTTTGAATGAGGTTCCGGTTCAGATTCAGCCAGGGAAGCGTGAAGCCACATCCTTCCTGTACCATCTTTTCCCAGTGCTGTTCATTAATTGCCGCAATTTCATTTTGTTTCTTCATGTAATTTTCCTGTGATGTAGCATTATAAGATAGATATATCATCCAAGACTACAATCGGAAAAATCCCGGTTGATGTGCCTGAACCCTATTTTAATACCACTTCGTCTGATTCCCCCGGTTCTATGATCAAATCCCACTATCTCGCCGTCCATTTCGGGAATGATCCTACAGGCATAAAGCCCGGAATCGAAAGGCAATAAAACATGGGGAGAATTCTGGTTGAATCCATTGAGATCGGGCGAATTTATACCGTGCAATCCGCCGGCTTTGTTTGTAGCAAGAGCATAATCCCATTTGGCGGAAGTTGAATAGACCAGTTCGTATTCGCCTTTGGTGTTGAGTAATAATTGAGAGACTTCCATCTCGGAATAGAAGCCCGGATCGGCGATTGGTTTCAAAATTTCCCAATTTCTAAATCCGCCATCCTGAGAGCATAATAAGCCAATTGTTCCGTTTTTCCTAATAGGACGTTTTACAGCTTTTGCTGATATCAGCATATAAATTTGATTGTTATGTCGAAGCAGAAACGGATCGCGCCAGGCATGGATACTACAATCGCCGGGCACATGTCGTGGTTCGTAAATCAACTCATCGGGTCTAATCCGAATATCTGAGATCGGTTCCCATTTTCCGGCATCGATTCTGTCGGCATAAGCTACTCCGATATTCTGGGTATGTCCGTCATCTTCACCACTGTTTCTGGAAGTATAAAAGAGTAAAAAACCGTCCATAATCCGGATCACATCCCCGGTCCAGATTGATGTATTATCCCAGCGATTCGGATCTGCGCTGAAAACATCATACGGACCCCATTCCATGGCTAAAAAATCTTTTGTGAACCCATAACCTACCTGGGAAGCATAATGGTGTTTTCCGTCAGGGACAAGTACCGGATCGGCATTAAGGTAGAAGATATGGAAAATCTTTGTTTTAGGATCATAGTAATACCAGAAATCCCATACATAACGATTTGGGTGATGCAAGGTGGAGTACATGCTGTGATTCCAATATCGTTAAGATTTATTAATTAAGGGCAGAGTAATCATAAACGTCGTCCCTTTGCCAACTTTACTCGCAACGCTGATCGTACCCTGATGCGCCTCAATTATTTTCTTGGCAATTGCCAAGCCCAGACCGGTGCTTTTTTCTCCGGCTGTCGGACGTACACTGGTTTTGCTGAATTCCTTGAATATTTTGGAGATTTCGTCTTCCGGGATTCCCTGTCCCTGGTCCGCAACGGATATTTCCACATTACCATTGATCGACCGGGCGCTGATTGTAACAGTAGTATTGGGATATGAAAATTTTATTGCATTAGTCACAAGATTATCCAGAACCTGCATAAAGCGGTCTGAATCGACGGTGATGTTTGGTAAATCCGGCTCTATTTTCAGTTTTAATTCAATTTGTTTTTTCTCAGCCAGCGATTTGGTCATGGACTGGTAAGTATGAAAGAATTTATGCAAGTCCACCGTCTGAAATTTTAATTCAAGCCTTCCGGATTCAATGGCGCTGATATCCAACAGATTCCCAATCAGGTTCAACATGCGGTCGCAGTTTTTATCCATTGTCATCATGACTTCCCGCTGCTTGTCCTCGATTTCACCGAGATATCCGTTCAGGAAGAGGATAATAAAATTTTTAACAACTCCAATCGGACTTCTTAAATCATGAGCAGCAATCCCTAAAAATTTATTTTTTAATTCGCTTAATTGAATTAGTTGTTCGTGCATACGGCTTTTTTCGAGGATAATCGATAACTGACTGGCGATTTTTAAAAACAGGTCGATATGAATGTCTTTATAAGTATTCGGCTGAAGACTCGAGAAAAAGATAAAACCAATGGGTTTATCCATCGCAATCAACGGACAGGTCAGGCTCGATTGCATACCCTCTTCAACGATCAGGCGTGTGGAATCAGATTTGGGATGTTCTTTAAGATACTGTTTGAGATTGTTGATAATTCGGGGATTGCCGGTCGCGATCATTTTTTGCAAACTGCTGTCTTTTAGAGGAGCTGAGTAGCCCCGGTCGATTTTAATTTCCGGCGCTTCGGAACGAGTGCAGCAGGCGCGCACAAGGTTTTTTTCTTTATCGATCAGGGCAATTCCAATTCTGTTATATGGAATAATCGACCGAAAGGAATCAAAAACATGATCGAGAATTTCGCCAAGCAACAATCCCGCATTGATTTTTTTGGTAATGGATGTCAGGATTCGTTGCTCATTACAACGCTGTTCAAAAGATTTTCCGACGGAAATAATGGCTTTATTTAATTGGGAAAATTCTTTGGAATCTTGAACGCTGATCTGTGGATTAAAATCACCATTTTCCAGGGTTTTAAGGGCATTTATTAATTCATTTAAACGTGTGTCATCCATTCTTTCGTTTCCTTTTCGTGGCTGAT
>JAGLWX010000300.1 GCA_023133185.1 Fidelibacterota bacterium | reverse complement strand
TGTTTTTAGATTGAAATTCCCATGGCTCGCCTTTTATACTCTTAGTGTCCATGCTTTCATCAATGACGCCGGATACTTTTACATACCCGCCAAGAGGAATTGCCGACAAACAATAGTCTGTATCTCCTATTTTTTTTCCAATAAGCCTAGGAGGAAATCCAAGTGAAAAAGTCTCAACTCTCATTCCTGTAAGTTTGGCGAATGTGAAATGACCAAGTTCATGAAAGAAAATTACGCATCCAATAACTATAATTACCGCAAGTATTGATATCATAAGAGGTATTTATCCTTTCTGTGGAATATCGGTTTTTCCTGCATCCATTCTTCGCTTATATCCACTATTTCAATTGATTTGGCTCTGTACAAATTCCCGACCTGATTGTTCCACTTCCAAAATATCACCAAGCTCCGGATTATCTACAATAGATAAATCCGATAAAGCATCTTCAACAAATCGCGGAATATCTAAAAAACTTATTTTATTTTCTAAAAAAGCATAGGCTGCATATTCATTTACGACGTTTAATATAGCCGGCGCCGTCCCACCGCGCTGCAAGGCGTCATATGCCAGTTTAAGCGATGGAAATTTTGCAAAATCCGGCGCTTCGAATGTTAACTCCCTGATCTTCATAAAATCGGTGTTTTCCCATACAACAGGTAATCGTTCGGGATAACTGAGAGCGTACTGGATAGGCAATTTCATATCCGGCAGACCCATTTGGGCTTTAATCGAGCCGTCGATAAATTCTACCATGGAATGGACGATGGATTGAGGATGAATAACCACTTCGATATTTTCCGGCGCAACTCCGAACAGATAGTGCGCCTCAATAATTTCCAGCCCTTTGTTCATCATGGTCGCAGAATCGATGCTGATTTTTTTACCCATGTTCCAGGTGGGATGTTTTAATGCCTGCTCCGGTGTAATATGATCGAATTGTTCGATCGGAAGCGTTCGGAACGGACCTCCCGAACCGGTCAGAATAATCCGGCGGATATTCTTATTGTCTTCACCGACAATGCACTGCCAGATGGCGCTGTGTTCGCTATCGACGGGAAATATTTTAAGATTTTTTTCAATAAGCAGCCGGTTGATCAGTTCGCCAGCCATGACGAGGGATTCTTTATTGGAAAGCGCAATATTTTTACCGGCTTTCAGAGCGTAATAACTGGGTTCCAGCCCGGCGCTGCCGACAATGGCATTCAGGACTAAATCCACATCTGCTCCGGCGGCGAGATCATTGATCCCGGTTTTCCCGGAAAGCACCTCAATGTGAAGAGGGCGCAATTTGTTATATATTTCCTTAGCGAGAGTTTCATCGGCGATAGCGACAGCTTTCGGATGATATTTCCGCGCCTGTTCGATTAAACGTTCTGCATTTTTTCCGGCTGTAAGATATCGAACCGAGAAATTTTCAGGATTAGCTTCCACAACGCGCAGAGCGTTTGTCCCAATACTGCCGGTTGATCCTAAAATTGAAATTCGTTTCATCTTCATATTAAAAATATTTCAGGATTAAAAATTGTACACTTAATAAATGCCGTGATAACGATATTTCACTACCGATCTGCATATTATTTTGAAAAATGCGGTAGGCGCTGAAACGCAGCAAATTAATATCTATACTCTTTGGTTTATCGGTTATATGAATTACACACTGCATGAAATGTGCGGAATAACCGATCGCAACATTCCAATTTGAATATCGGATATTTCTCGACAGTTCAATACCGATATTGTTAATGTGAAAATCATCGGGACCCTTCAAGCGCAGAACATGAAAACCGGCATTTGTTGATTTCTTATTATCACCCCATGATGCACTTATAAACGGACCAACCGTCTGAATATTATCGCCCAGCCATTCATAAGCGGTAAAATTTGCTCCAATCTTAAGATTCGGTGAAATGGACAGGACCATCCAGAAACTGGGATAGCCCCATACTGTGGATTGAAAATCAGGTGCGGCGAAAGTAACAAATGAAGCTCCAATTGCAGTTACCGGATCATCTGAATAAGCGATGAGAGGCGCCGGAGGCGTTTGTTCCACGGCAATAATACCTGCAATCGGTTCTAATGTTTTCCGGAGACTGGCTGGATCGATACCGGTGAGATTTAAATTCAAAGCAAAGACATTACCTTTCAGCATTATTGCGATAATTAATAAAAGAGTAATTCGAGTCTGTTTTTGCAAGGTAGAGATTATAAACAGAAGTTACCCCAAAATTTTAGAAATAAATCTGGCATGATACTGAAATGATTTAACCACCCCTTAGATCCCCTCCTTGGTAAGGAGGGGAAAAAGGGGAGGTCAAATTAAAACTTAAGAAAATATTGTTATCCAAATTCAAAATTTTCTGTAATTACATTTCCAATTATCAATAAATGCTATCATCATTAAATACAAAATCTTATGTTAAAGTAAATTTTCAGTTCCGGGAAAACTCCAGAAAGATTAAAAATATGTTAGCGGATAATTCCGCGATCGCTGTTTTTGATAAAATCCACGACATTTTTCACTTCTGCGGGCGCCTTTTTATCTTCCAGAATTTTCTTAACAGCATCCGATACATTGTATTGCGAATTGTAAATCAAATTATATGCTTTTTTCAAATGTTTTACCGTATCACTGGAAAATCCACGACGCCGTAAACCGATTATATTCAGTCCTTCAAATTTCAACGGCTCTCCGGCAGAAATGATATAAGGCGGTATATCTTTCGTCACTCGGTAATGACCGCCAATCAGACTATGCTGACCAATTTTAACGAACTGATGAACGCCGACCATTCCCCCGATGATAACCCAATCCTGAACTTCCACGTGACCGGCAAAATTAGTTGCATTGGCAATGACGACATTATTACCAACAATACAGTCGTGGGCGATATGGACATATGCCATGATAAGACAATCGGAGCCGATGACAGTTTTCCAATGGGCTTTGGTACCCCGGTTAACCGTTACAAATTCACGAATCACAGTGCGTTCTCCGATTTCGATAGACGTTTCCTCGCCGCCGAATTTGAGATCCTGAGGCGCCTCTCCAAGAACGGCATGGTGAAATACCTTACACTCCCTACTCAAGTGAGTTCCCGGGCATAATACTACATACGACCCTATTTCACAATTGTCGCCAATCGTTACATTTTCTTTGATCCAGGAATAGGGACCGATTGTGACGTTCTGCCCGATTGTGACATTGGATTCAATAATTGACGTCGGATGAATGTGATTACTCATATTACATATCCACTATCGATGCCATCATAGACGCTTCCACCACGACATCATCATTTACAAATGCGATGGCTTTCATTTTGCACATGGCTAATCTGAACTGAATCATTTTTACTTCCAATCGAATCTGGTCTCCAGGTATAACCGGTTTTCTAAAACGCACATTATCCAATCCGGTAAAGTAAACCAGTTTTTCTTTAGGATTATTAATCGTATTTAGCAACAGAAGTCCGCCTGCCTGGGCTAATGCTTCAATGATCAGAACACCAGGCATAATTTTTTTCATCGGGAAATGACCGGTAAAAAAGGGCTCGTTAATTGTGACATTTTTGATTGCAGTGACGGTTTCTCCGGGAGTCATATCCAGAATCCGGTCAACCAGCAGGAAAGGGTAGCGATGGGGCAGAATACGTTCAATACCATGAATATCAAAAAGAGCTCCCGGAACTTTTCGGGTTTGATATTTATCCCGAATAAGACTTTTTTCATATTCCTTACGGACTTTCTTTACAAGGTTGACGTTATGAGCGTGACCGCTGCGCGCTGCGATGATATGTCCCTGGATAGGGACGCCAAGCAGTGCAAAGTCACCGATCAGATCGAGTATTTTATGTCGCACGGCTTCGTTATAATAGCGCAACTCGACGCCATTAAGCGTACCTTTTTGACCGAGGACAATGTCACTCTTAATATTGAACATTTTCTTTAACTTTGTAATCTCATTTGCATCAATCTCACGATCAATAAAGACAACGCCGCTATTAATATTCCCGCCCTTGATCAATCCTATATTTTTGAGATGTTCTACTTCACTTAATGTACAGAATGTTCTGGCGGCAGCATAATCGGTTTCAAATTCGTCGGAAAGCGAATACATGGCGGAATATTGTGTGCCAATCGCCGGGATTTTATAATCGATCAGGAAGGTAATACGAAAACTTTCAGCCGGCAACACATGAACATCGACGCCGTTTTTGGGATCGGTATATTGGATGATCTTATCAATTACGAGAACGTCCTGAGGAACACTTTGTTCAATGATCTCCGCCTTTTTTAATGCTTTAACGAATTCGATTGCACTTCCATCACAGACCGGCGGTTCGATATTATTTACTTCTATAAAAATATTGTCAATTTCCAGACCGGCGACCGCCGCCAGCACATGTTCGACAGTGTGAATCTGCACACCGTTTTGAGCAATGGTAGTACCGCGAGATATATCGGTAACATGATTTATATCGGCAAGTATTTCCGGACAGTTTTCGACATCAGTGCGAACGAAGCGGATACCGGAATTTTCCGGCGCCTGTTTGAAAGTAATTGTGCTTTTTACGCCTGTATGTAAACCAATTCCGGAGACAGAAACCGGGTTTTTTATGGTATTTTGATTTCTTGACATTCCTATTTCCTTTGCTTCAGTATTTCCAGTTCTTTTTCGATTGTTTTGAGACGTTCTCTGATTTCCGGGATAAACCGGATGCTGATGAGTTCCCTGCGAGCCTTCTTTTGTTCCTGGGCAGGATATCCGAACATAATAGTATGGGGAGCAACATCTTTTGAAATACCTGATTGGGCAGCGACCATCGCTCCTTCACCGACTTTTAAGTGTCCTGCAATACCGACCTGTCCCGCAATGGTCACTCCGTTTGCTAACTGAGTGCTTCCGGCGACGCCACTCTGGGCGGCAATAAAACAATATTCCCCGATTTTTACATTATGGGCGATCTGAATAAAATTATCCAGTTTGGTTCCTTTTCCAATAACGGTATTTCCTAAGGTCCCGCGATCGATGGCGCAGTTGGCGCCGATTTCAACATCATCATTAATAACAACGCCGCCCTCCTGTGGTATCTTGGAAATTCCATCTTCCATGCGAATAAATCCATAACCGTCGCTGCCGATAACGGCTCCGGAGTGAATGCAAACATTGTTACCGATTTGACATCGATGATAAATGCTGACGTTCGGGTAGATTATTGTTACAGAGCCGATTGTCGATTCTTTTCCTACATATATGTTTCCAAAAAGAATTGCATTATCTCCAACTATAGCGTTCTCATCAATGATAACGTTGGGACCGATATAAATGTCTTTTCCTGTTTTTGCAGTTTTGGCAATGGTTGCCGACGGGGCAATGCCCGGCTTTGGAAAAGGAATCTGAGGACGGAATTTGGCGATCAGGAGTGAAAATGCATAATTAGGATTTTCCACCCGGATCAGGTTTTTATAGGCTCTGGAAAAATCTCTATGAACGAGAATTGCCTCTGCTTCTGTCGTTGCTACGAATTTTGTGTATTTCGGATTTGCAATGAAGCTGAGTTCGCCGGGTTGAGCGTATTGAATTTCAGCGACGTCCGAAATAAGCGCTTCCGGATCGCCTTCGAGAATTCCCTGAACGATCCGGGTAATTTGAGCGAGAGTATAGGTCATTTAATCGTTTCTTTTTAATTCGTAGAGAACTTTGTCCGTTAAATCGTGAACAGGTTCGGCATATAGAATATTTCCCGCAACAGTGTCAAAAATATAGTCGTATTTGTTCTCTTTTCCCACTTTTTCAATGACAGATTTGATCTTCTCGAGAACAGGTCCAACTAATTCTGCCTGCTTACGGTAGATTTCTCCCTCCGGACCCAATTTTTCTACTTGATATCGCTGAATTGATTGCTGTAACTGACCGATCTCGTTTTCTTTAGTTTGACGGCGTGTTTCGCTCATAATCATTTTCTGGCGTTCATAGTCTCTGCTCAGACTGTCCAGCGTTGTCAGCATTCCCCTGTATTCATTTTCCAATTTTCTGGCTTCGATATCCAGCTTGCTTTGAGCCTCTTTGGCTTCCTCAAATTCCGCCAGAATGCGGTCAGAGTTGACATAGGCGATTTTCATCTGTTGCGCAACCGCTACGTTAAATGCACTGACGACAAGAAGCAATCCAATTAATATTATGGTAAATTTTTTCACTGTTTCCTCCGTATTATTAAAATGGCATTCCAAATATAAAATGTGTTTTCCATCCTTCGGGTTTTCCGTAACCGGTGTATCCTTCAGGATCGATATCATCAAATCCATAACCTAAATCGACGCCGATCATACCAAGCGCGGGCATAAAAAACCGGACCCCAAATCCCGCTGATCTTCTCAGATCAAATGAGTCGGTTTTGCCCAGATTTTTCCAGACATTGCCCGCTTCGACAAAGATCAGTCCGTAAATCGTCGGTTCTTCCGAAATGGGAACGCGGTATTCAAGGGAATATTTGAACAGCGTTTCGCCGCCCCAGGGTGAATATCCACTACTGGAACCGGATCGGACAGGCCCAACTGAATTATCAGGATAGCCACGTAAAGCAACCCCGTAAATCATCCCGCTTCCCCCCATGATAAAACGTTCATCCGGAGGGATGATAGAACTTTCTTTGATTTTCTTTATAAGGCCGAATTCAACCTGGTTAAATAAAACAAGTTTCCAAATCGTAGGTAAATAATATTCCATGCTGAAGTTGTGTTTATGAAAATGTTCCGTACCGCCCAGGAAACCACCGGATAAAGACGACGTCCATCTCATTACAGAACCCACGGTGGGAAATTCCGGTCTGTTCCGGCTGTCACGGGCAATAATTTGAGTAAAGCTGACGCCTATTGTCTTTGACTGTCCGAGTAGAACGGAATTTAAATAAGCTTCGTCGAGATTGCGGTATTCCTTCTTTGCGGCAGATAATATCCAGGTACCTCTAAAATAATTATCAGGCCATTTGAATCTACGCCCCCAGCGAAGCGAAGCGCCTAATTGAGAAAGATCAAATGGATAGTAATAATATCCGCTACTGCCGCGTTCGGAAAAAAAGATACTGGCGCCGATAAGGTTTGGCGTATCTAATAGCCACGGATCGGTGAAACCCAGTGAAATAGATTTATATGGCGTGGCGCCCGAACCGGCAATACGGTATTGCGCGCCCTGCTGATAACTCACTCTGACTTGCTGACCACGTCCTCTAAAATTATTAAACTCCAAGCTGCCGCCGCCAATCAAACCATACATTTGACTTATACTGAATGAAAGATTGGCGCGATCCGATGATTTTTCTTCAACGGCAATCTCAACATCAACCTCATCTTCACTAACCGGAATCACGTCAGGTACGACATTGCTGAAGTAATTTAATATGAAAATTTCGCGCTGACTGCGTATCAGAGCTTCACGACTAAAAATATCGCCGGGGAGCACCTTCAGTTCCCGGCGGATTACATTTTCATGGGTTCGGTCATTGCCGACTACGTTGATCCGTCCGATCGATACCTGGTGATTTTCGGTAATGCTAAGATGAAGATCGATCTCATCCTCGCTGACCGGAGTCTCTTTTGGAAT